>NZ_CAXIAK010000006.1:0-80979 GCF_964021665.1 uncultured Acidovorax sp. | reverse complement strand
CCACACCGAATGCTGTTAACCTGCTCAACGCCCCCGCGGGCGACCAGCTGCGCTTCATCCTGGTCACCAACCACGAAGTCGCCGCAGCGGAGGCCGCATCCTTGAGCGCCCGCGGCTTGCAACCGGGCGACGCGGATTGGGAAGCCCAAGGCATCTGCCGCTCGGTGACCTGGCCGCGCAGCAAGTTCACCATCCTCGGCCAGCGCGACGATGGCTCGGTGCTGACCGGGGAATACCTGACCGGCAAAACCGTGGAGCGGGAGAAAGCGCGCAGCTTCACGCAGATCGGCTTTGTCGATCCGGCACAGCTCGACACACTGCCCAAGAAGAAGCAGGTGGTGGCGCTGATCGATGGTCTACCGCAGACGCTGGTGAAAGATCCGTGCCCCTTCATCGTGTCGGAAGGCCACAAGGCCAGCGTGCTGTTTGACCCGGCAGCCGCGGAAGACTGGCTGGAGGCGCTGGACGGGCAAGAGCACATTACCGACTTCTACATCGTCACGCCCGTCAAGCGTGTGTTCGACCAGTTGAAGGCGCAGGTGGCCGAACTGCTCGGCCCGATTCTGGTGCCGGAGGAAGAAAAGCGCCCGATGAGCGCAGGCTTTGCCGCCAACCTCGCGTACTTCAAGCTGGATTTTCTGGAGCGCGAACGCGTGTCGCTGCGCCGGGCTTTCCGCGAAATCCTGCCCCTGCTGTGGCTGAAGGCTGGTGCCTTAGGCCCGCGACCCGAGCTGAAGCGTGGTGAGCCAGAGCCGGTGCTGTTTGCGCCGGAAGGCAGCAATTTTGTGGTGCTGCTGGATGAAACCCGTATGGGCCGTTTGCTGAAGTCCCTGGAAGGTCGCACCGGCTTGTCACTGGTGTTCATCGTCACCGATGCAGACGAATCCTTCAAAACCATGGCGCAGGACGTGCGCGAGGTGGCGGCCAAGGCCAACCCCGGCTTGGCGGTGGTGCAGTTGTACCGCGATTACCTGCTCAATTTCATGATCAACAAGAACCAGGACCGCGCTGCCGGTCAGGCTGGCACACAGGGAGCGCGGGCATGAGGGTCACGCTGTTCGATTTTCAGAAAGACGCGCTGGGCAAACTGCGCGACGCCTTGGTGAGCGCCCGCAAGAGCGTGTCGCCGGATAACCAGCAAGTCGTCGCCTTCTCGGCAGCCACGGGCAGCGGCAAGACGATCATGATGACGGCGCTGTTCGAGGCCATATTGGACGAGCCCGATGACCAATTGGCCTGGCCGCTGGATTGGGCACCGCAACCGGATGCCGTGATCCTGTGGGTGTCGGACATGCCCGAGCTGAACGAGCAGACCAAGCTCAAGATCGAGAGCAAATCGGACAAGGTTTACCGGGTCAACCAGCTCATCACCATCGATGCGCATTTTGACGCGCCCCGGCTGGATGGCGGGCGCATCTATTTCATCAACACGCAGAAGCTGGCCGTCAATCAACCGCTGACCAACCGTGGCGACGGACGGCAACATCTGATCTGGGAAACGCTGACCAACACCGCGCGCGCTGTTCCCGACCGCTTTTATGTGGTGATCGACGAGGCGCACCGCGGCATGACCTCGGGCAAGGGGGCGCAGGCTGCGCAGACCTTGATGCAGCGCTTCTTGTTGGGTTACCCCGAGGTTGGCCTGGTCAAGATGCCGATGGTGATTGGGGTGTCGGCCACGCCCAAACGATTCCTGGATTTGATCGCCAACGCTGAGCACACCGTGACCACGCACAAGGTGGCCGTGCCTGCTGAGGAGGTGCGCAAGTCTGGCCTGCTGAAAGACCGCATCCTGATTCATCACCCGGAAGCCGCCACCACGGCTGAGATGGCGCTTTTGGAAGAGGCGGCACGGCGCTGGGGGCAGATGACGGCCGCCTGGGGCGCGTACTGCCATGAAGAAAAAGAACAAACCGTCTGGCCGGTATTGGTGGTTCAGGTTGAGAACGGCTCAGAACGGCAACTGACCAAGACGGATCTTGGCGCAGCACTGACCGTGATCGAGAGTGCCATTGGCCGTCGCCTGAACGAAGGCGAGGTTGCCCATGCGATGCACGACACGGGTGACCTGGACGTGGGCGGCCGCCGGGTGCGCAAGGTCGAAGCCTCGCGGATTGATGCGGACAAAAACATCGGTGTGGTGTTCTTCAAGACCAGCCTGTCCACCGGCTGGGATTGCCCGCGCGCCGAAGTGATGATGTCGTTCCGCCGTGCGGAGGACCACACCTACATCGCCCAGTTGCTGGGCCGGATGGTGCGCACGCCGCTGGCACGCCGCATCGAAAAGGATGCGGCGCTCAACGATGTGCATCTGTTTTTGCCCTACTTCGATACGGGGGCCGTGGAAAGCGTGGTGGCCTCGCTGCACAACGCGGAAGATGTGCCGCCCGCCGAAACCGGCTCCAGCCGCAATTTGGTGGTGCTCAAGCGGCGCGAAGGCTGCGAGGCCATCTTTGCGGCACTCGACGAATTGATCACCTACCGTGTGAATGCCGCTCGGGCGCAAAGCCCACTGCGCCGGTATATGGCCATTTCACGCAGTCTGACCATCGATGAGATTGATGACGATGCCTGGGGCCAAGCCAAGCAGCAGATCGTTGAGTGGATGGGGCGGCGGGTCGCCGCGATCAAGGCGGCAGGCCAGTTCGATGCTGCGGCCAAAGCGATCACGCAGGTTGGCCTGCGGACCTTGGCTGTCAATAACGGCGCTGGCGTAGCTGAGCCGACTGCGGACTATCACATTGATGCCTCGGACGTGGACATTGATCGGCTGTTTGAAGAAGCTGGTCGCGCCTTCAGCCATGGCCTGCAGATGGAGTACTGGCGCGCCCACGCGGATCGCGATGCGCTGGATGTGAAGGTCGAGGCCATCGTTCTGGCTCGCAACGCGGCAGAAATGGCTGTTCTGGAATCCAAGGCGGAGGCGGCCTTCGACAGCCTCTATGACCAGCACAAGAAGGCCATCTACAAACTCAAGGAGCAGCGGCGCGTCAATTACGAGAAGCTGCGGCTGGCGACGGCCAAGCCCAACGAAGTGCCATGGCATTTGCCAGCATCCATCGACTTCAAGCGCTCGCCTGCCGATCCGATTTGGGAGCGCCACCTGTACGTAGAAAGCAGTGGCCAGTTCCGTACCGAATTGGGCACCTGGGAAGCAGGGGTGTTGAAGGAAGAATTGGCCAAGCCTGAAGTGGTCGGCTGGTTGCGCAATCTGGATCGCAAGCCGTGGTCACTGGAAATTCCGTATGAAACGGGTGGTGACGTGCGCCCGATGTTTCCAGATCTGGTCGTGGTACGCAAAAGCGGCAGCGAGTTCGTCATAGATATTCTGGAGCCCCATGACCCTAGCCTGAGTGACAACTTTGAGAAAGCGGTCGGGCTGGCAAAGTTTGCGGAAAAGCACGGCGGGTTATTCGGGCGCATTCAACTGATTCGGAAGCAATCCTCTGCCGGTGGCGAGCATTTCGCGCGCCTGGAGATCAACCAGGCCGCCACGATCAAGAAGCTGCTGCTGATCAACAGCAACCCGCTGCTTGATGATCTGTTTGCTGCTGCATCCAGGTAATCCCAGGGAGTGGAAATGAGTTCAAGCAAGAAGGGCCAGATCGAGAGCGCCAAGATTGTCGTCGGCGAGGTGTTCTCGCGTTTCTGGTTCCGCATCCCGGATTACCAGCGAGCCTATGTCTGGGGCAAAGATGAGATTTCCGAGCTGATCGATGATGTGAATTACGCCAGCGAGCACAACCCGGAAGGGCAGTACTTTCTGGGTTCTATGGTGCTGCGTAAGGCAACTCGCACCACCGACGGGGTGAGCTTTGAAGAGTACGAACTACTGGATGGCCAGCAGCGTCTGACCACGTTAATGCTGATGCTGGCCTGCATCCGTGACCGAGTGACGGATGACAAGCTTAAAGCCGCTTGCCGTGAAATGCTGTTCCAGGAAGAGAACAAGTGGAAGAAGATTCCCGGTCGCAATCGCATCGTCTATGACATTCGCGATAACGTTGGCACCTTCATCGAAAGTTACATCAAGACTGATGGTGGCTCTCAGAGCCCGGATTTGGTGGGCATCGCAGCCAGCAAGAACCTGTCGCTGTCGAATATGGCCGCAGGCTTGCAGACCATACATGCCAGTATTGATGACACCACCCGTTTTCCGTCCGAGGCAGACTTTGACCGCTTTGTCGGATATTTGCTGAACAACGCACTGTTCATCTATGTCTCCACCGAGGATCTGGACGACGCTTTCCGCCTGTTCACCATCCTTAACGACCGGGGCATCCCCCTGTCGAACAGCGACATCCTCAAGGCCAAAAACCTTGGCGCCATCAGCAAGGACAGTGAGCGCACCAAATGGGCCGAATACTGGGAGGAGGTCGAGGGCGAGATGGGTCGTGATGAATTCGACCGATTCCTATCCCTGGTGCGCACGATCTACGTGAAAGATAAGGCGCGCGAAGGTCTGCTCAAGGAATTCGACGAGCGCATCTACGGTGCCAAACCACCGTTGCTGGCGCTGGGCACTGACAGTTTTGAGGCTGTCAAAGCCTACAAGGACGCTTTCGACGAGGCAATCCAGTTTGATGGCCTGCCAACCAGCCTTGGCAACGCGTACCGCAACCGCATCAACGTGATGCGCCGTGGCTTGCCTGCCACCGATTGGATTCCACCGGTGCTGGCCTGGTATCGCAAATTCAAGGCTCAGAAACTGCTCGACCTGATCGAGCGCATCGATAACAAATTTTCGGCCGACTGGATTGTGCAGCTGACACCAACCCAGCGGATCAGCAACATGAACGAGGTGCTCAAGGCCATCGAGTCAGCCAGGACTCCAGACGAGGTCTTGGCCAGCAGGGTTTTCGATTTCGACTCTAAGCAGCTGATGGATCTGCTCGACGGTGCGATCTATGGGCGGCGCTTTGCCAGGTATGTGCTGTTGCGTTTGGAATATCTGCTGGCCAGTCATGCCGCACCCTTGAACTTGCCCGACGAGATCAGCGTCGAGCACATTCTGCCGCAGACACCGGGCAAAGCCAGCCAATGGCTCAAGGATTTCACCGATGCGCAGCGTGAGGTATGGCTTCACCGGCTCGGCAACCTGATGCTTGTGTCACGACGTAAGAACACGTCGCTGGGCAACCTGGACTTTGCCGATAAACGGGTGCGTTACTTCGAGGACCGAGTTGAAAGCTTGCCAAACTCCCAGCGTCTCCTGGCCTTGGGTACCTTCACTCTGGGTGATCTAGAGGTGCGGCATAAGGATTTGCTGAATCGTCTGGCCGGGTCATATGGGATCAAAGCATGACTCCGCAGCTGGTGGGCGGGAACTGGATTCTCGTTTGTATGTTGGCGACAGAGTTCTTGGCCCCGACTTTTAAACACAGCGCAACGATTCGGCCCAGGGAGTGAAGCGCGTGGCAACGAAGAAAACTCCGAAATCGACCCCCAGCTGGAGCGACGTTAAAACCAAACTGGCCGACTTCGACCGCGCTGGCCTGATGGGGCTTGTGCAAGACCTGTACGCCGCCAGTAAAGACAACCAGGCATTCCTGCACGCCCGCTTCGGACTCGGCGAAGATGTGCTCAAGCCCTACAAGGCCGCCATCGACCGCTGGCTCTGGCCCGACGTGTTCAAGAACCAGGACACCTCGGTAGCCAAGGCCAAAAAGGCTATTTCGGATTACAAGAAAGCTGTCGGGCAACCCGACGGACTTGCGGAACTGATGGTGTTTTACTGTGAGCGTGCAGCCGGGTTCAGCAACGACATTGGCCTGCAGGACGAGGGGTACTTCGACGCACTGGTGCGAATGTTCGAACAGGCCTTGAAGGCGATTGCTGCATTGCCCGATGCGGCGCGATCCACGCTCTGGGGACGTCTGTGCGTGGTTCGAAACATCAGCCACAACTTTGGTTACGGCGTAGGCGACGATATGGATGAGTTGCTTTCCGAGTACGGGGTCGATGACTGAACGGACAGCTCTCTCAACTTTGCAGGCCGAAAACGCCCGCCTGATCGCGCTTCTTGAATCCCACGGCATTGAGTGGCGTGCGCCGCAATCAGCTATCGTTGTGGCGAGGGAGCCGGAACCGTCCCGGCTTTCCACTGCCGAAAAGGTGGCGCTGTTCCGCCGTCTGTTTCGAGGCCGCACCGATGTCTATCCAGTTCGATGGGAAGGCAAGACCTCAGGCAAGTCGGGCTACGCACCAGCCTGCGCCAATGAGTGGCGCGCCGGTATCTGCGAAAAGCCGCGCATCAAATGCGGCGATTGCAGCAATCGCCTGCTGATCCCACTGTCCGATGCGGTGATCTACGATCACCTGGCCGGCGAGCACACAGTAGGCGTCTATCCGCTGCTGGAGGATGACACCTGCTATTTTTTGGCTGTGGATTTCGACGAGGCCGACTGGCGCGACGACGCGCGAGCGTTCATGCGGTCCTGCGAAGAGCTGGGTGTTCCGGCTGCGCTGGAAATCTCGCGGTCCGGCAATGGCGCGCATGCATGGGTGTTTTTCGCCAGCCGGGTTTCAGCGCGTGATGCCCGCCGCTTGGGCACGGCCATCATCACCCATACCTGCGCTCGCACCCGGCAACTGAAGCTGGAATCCTATGACCGACTGTTCCCGAACCAGGACACCATGCCCAAAGGCGGGTTCGGCAACCTGATCGCCTTGCCGCTGCAGAAAGGTCCGAGGGAGCAGGGTTTCAGCGTCTTTGTCGATCCCGATCTGCGACCGTACCCTGATCAATGGGCGTTCCTCGCGTCCATCCAGCCGATGGCCGCGCACGATATCGAGCCGACCATCCTCCGGGCCTCGGGTGGCGTCCATCCGCTAGACGTCACCTTCATCGACGACGAGGACCTGGCCACGCCCTGGAAGCGCGAGAATACATCGGCCAAGAAACTGGCCGGTCCGATGCCGAAGTCACTGACCGTCACGCTGGCCAATCTGATCTATTTCGAGAAGGCCGAGTTGCCGCAGGCTCTGGCCAACCGGCTGATCCGGCTGGCGGCTTTCCAGAACCCTGAGTTCTACAAGGCCCAGGCGATGCGGATGTCGGTGTGGGACAAGCCGCGCGTCATTGGATGCGCCGAGAGCTATCCCCAGCACATCGCCCTGCCGCGCGGTTGCCTGGATGCCGCGCTGTCCTTGCTGCGAGAGAACGGTATTGCCTGTGACCTGCGAGACGAACGCTTCGGCGGCCAGCCGCTGGACGTGTCTTTCGTCGGCAGTCTGCGGCTCGATCAGGAAGCCGCTGTTGCAGGACTGCTCACCCACGATGCTGGCGTGCTGTGCGCGCCAACTGCCTTCGGCAAGACGGTCACCGCCGCCGCGATGATCGCCCGGCGGGGCGTCAACACCCTGGTGCTGGTGCATCGCACGGAGTTGCTCAAGCAATGGCAGGAGCGCCTGCAAGCTTTTTTGGGTGTCGCCAAGGGCGTGGTCGGCACCATAGGCGGCGGCAAGGCCAAACCGACTGGCAAGATCGACATCGCGGTGATGCAGTCCCTGTCGCGCCAGGGTGAGGTGAACCCGCTGGTCGAGGACTATGGGGAGGTGATCGTCGACGAGTGCCACCACGTCGGCGCAGTCTCCTTCGACGCGATCCTCAAGCGGACCAAGGCGAAATACGTGCTGGGCCTGACGGCGACCCCGATTCGGCGCGACGGGCAGCAGCCAATCATCTTCATGCAGTGCGGGCCGATCCGATACATGGCCGCCAAGCCAGCCGGGGCACCGCGTGATCTGGAAGTGCTGCCTCGTTCACGCTTCGGCCGGATCGACGTGCCGACCGATGCTGGCATTCAGGACGTCTTCCGGCACCTCGCCAACGATTCGGCCAGAACAGCTGCCATTGCCGCCGAGGTGCGCGATGCCGTCGCGCAGGGACGCAAGGTGCTGGTGCTGACAGAACGCACAGAACACCTCGATGCCATCAAGACGGAACTCGACAGCCTGCAACCGGCCCCGTTCGTCTTGCACGGAAGAATGTCCAGGAAGCAACGAGCGACGCTGGTCGCGGACCTGGATGCACTACCGCCCGACGCGCCGCGCGTCCTTTTGTCCATCGGCAAGCTGGTTGGCGAGGGATTCGATCACCCGCCGCTCGACACCCTGGTTCTCGCGATGCCGGTGTCTTGGAGGGGCACGTTGCAGCAGTACGCCGGGCGCCTGCACCGCGAGCACGCCAGCAAGACTGACGTGCGGATCATCGACTTCGTCGACACCGGCCATCCGGCGCTGCTGCGGATGTGGGACAAGCGGCAGCGTGGCTACCGGGCGATGGGGTATCGCATCAGCAGTGAAGATTTGAAGTGAGGTGTGAATTCGCCAGTGCCTGCAGCAACCCGCGCCAGTGCTCATGAGCTCGGGAGGCCAGTCGGCACATGGTCAACTGTCCGCCACCACACAAGACACCGCCACACACTGGAAACCCCAGTCTGTGGCGGTTTTTCTTTGTGCCTCGGTGTCGTGTGGTGTCCCGAAATTCGCACCGATTTCACACGGAATTCGCACGGGTCATCTGGATGCGGCAACACGCGCTCTAATCGTGTCTGCATACAAGGCCACTTGCCTCGCAGCCATAACACTGTCCAGGATGGATGTTGAGCGCCGGAGAAGATCGCCCCGTCCCTGAAACAAAGAAAGCCCGGCAGAGCCGGGCTTGAAGTGGATCCGTGAAACCCGTGTTTCGAGAGGATCCAAGGAGACAACTGGAGTGAAACCGGCGGAGATCTGCCGATTTCTGGGCGTGCTTAGCGCTTGCGTGGAGCAGCTGTCTTGGCTGCGTTCACGGCGGTGTTGGTCACGGCGTTGAAGTTGGCTTCGGCCATGTCGCTGGCTTGCTTGACGGCCTTCTGGACCGATTCAAAAGCGTTGTTGGCAGCAGAGACGGCGCTCTTCATCATGGCGACAGCGGTTTCGGAGCCGGCAGGAGCGTTCTTTGCAGCGCTGTCCACCAAGTTGGTGAAGGCCTTTTGTGCGTCAGCGGTCTTGGCTTCGAAAGCCTTGCCGAATTCAGCGCCGGTGCCCGAGGCGATGTCGTACAGGTGGCGGCTGTAAGCGGCAGTCTTTTCCGCCAGGGGCTGGAACAGGCTGGCTTGCAGGGCCAGCAGCTCTTGCGCGTCCTTCACGCCCAGCACGGCTTGTGTGTGGCTGGCGGCTTCAGTCAGGGCTGCACGTGAAGCGGTCACGTTCAATTCGACCAGCTTTTCCACGCCTTCGAATGCCTTGGTGGTCAGGCCGAACAGGGTTTCGATGTTGGCTTTGTGGGATGCCAGGATTTGTTCTGCGGTCAGCGTCATGTGATATCTCCTAAAAAGGTGGGTCTCGAAAGACCGGGTACTTACAGACATCTGCGCTGACGTTGTGATTCGCATGAATCATGTTGCAGTGCAGCATGGGTTGAATTTTAGGCAGCTATGGTGTGATTGCAAGTGTTTTTTGTTGCAATGCAGCAAATTAGAGGCAACCCTCCAGGAAATGCCCGAGTTGCCACAATCACATCATGGATGCCTATTACGCCGATGAATTTGTGCTGCCGTTGCCCGAGGGGCACCGCTTTCCCGTGGCCAAGTACCGCCTGCTGCGCGACCGGATTGCTGAGGAGCTGCCTGAAACCCGTCTGCATATAGCGCCCACGGCAGAAGACGAGGATCTGGCGCGGGTGCATTCGCCTGAATACATCGCCGCTATTGCCCAGGGCACCCTGGCGCCCGCTGCGCAGCGGGAAATCGGCTTCCCCTGGAGTGAGGCGATGGCAGAGCGCGCGCGCCGCTCTGTGGGGGCTACGCTGTCTGCGGCCCGCTCGGCTCTGCGCCACGGCCTGGCGGGCAACCTGGCGGGGGGAACACACCATGCCTATGCCGGCAAAGGCAGTGGCTTTTGCGTGTTCAACGATGTGGCAGTGGCGGCGCGTTGCATGCAGGCGGAATGGGCCCAGGCCCACCCAGGGCGCGCGCAGCCCTTGCAGGTGGCCGTGATTGATCTGGACGTGCACCAGGGCAACGGCACTGCGCACATTTTTCAAGGCGATGCCAGTGTGTTCACCCTGTCATTGCACGGCGAGCGCAACTTTCCGTTCCGCAAGGAAGACAGCGACCTGGATGTGCCGCTGCCGGATGGATGTGGCGACGCGCAATACCTGGATGCGCTGGAACATGCACTGCAGACTTTGGAGCAGCGCTTTGAGCCCGGCCTGGTGCTGTACCTGGCGGGCGCCGACCCGCACGAAGGCGATCGGCTGGGGCGCCTGGCCTTGAGCTACGACGGGCTGGAAGCGCGAGACCGCAGGGTGTTCGACTGGGCGTGGCAGCGGCGGGTGCCGCTGGCGTTTTCCATGGCGGGTGGATATGGGCATGACATTGCCACCACCGTGCAGGCGCAGCTCAACACCTGGCGCGTGGCACTGCAATACCACTGCCGCTGGCAGAATGCTGCGCCATGAGCACGCCAACCCCTTCCTCTGCCGCGCCCAGCCAGGCGCCAGCCCGTCCCGCCCCGCAGCCGCGCAGCGCCTACCGTGCCTTCCGCTCCATCAGCACCCGCTGGGCCGACAACGATGTGTACGGCCATGTGAACAACGTCGTGTATTACAGCTGGTTCGACACTGCCGTGAACGCCCATTTGATTGAGCAGGGGGTGCTCGACATCCATGCGGGCGGCACGATTGGGCTGGTGATTGAGACCCAGTGCAACTACTTTGCGCCGCTGGCCTTTCCGCAGACGGTGGAGGCTGGCATTCGGGTAGCCAAGCTCGGCGGCTCCAGCGTGCGTTACGAAGTAGGGCTGTTTGCGCAAGGCGAGGCGATGACGGCAGCGGCCGGCCATTTTGTGCACGTGTACGTTGACCGTGACACCCGCCGCCCGGTGCCGGTGCCCGCGCCCTTGCGGGCGGTGCTGGAAAAACTGCTGGTTCCCGCCCAATAAACATCAAAAAGCATAGCTGCCAGCGCTTGCCAGATAAGCGCTAGAGGCAGTTTTTGCTTGAAGTTCTCGCTGGCGGCGCGGTGGGGAAAGTCGTCAGGCAAATGCTGGCCTGCAGCCACGTCGGTTGTTCTGCAAGGGCTACACTTTGGCGCTTCGTTCCTGAGCGCACGTGCCGTGCCGTACTTCGGGGCTTTTGCAAGGGCTCCGCACCGTCCATGATCATCACCAGCCTGCTCGATACCGACCTGTACAAGTTCACCATGATGCAGGTGGTGCTGCACCAGTTTCCGAGTGCCCAGGTCGAATACCGCTTCAAGTGCCGCAACCCTGGCGTGCAGCTGGCCCCGTTTGTGGGCGAGATCCGGGACGAGATCCGCTCGCTGTGCAGCCTGCAGTTTCAAGATGCCGAACTGGCTT
This sequence comes from uncultured Acidovorax sp., assembly GCF_964021665.1. Classification (NCBI taxonomy): domain Bacteria; kingdom Pseudomonadati; phylum Pseudomonadota; class Betaproteobacteria; order Burkholderiales; family Comamonadaceae; genus Acidovorax; species uncultured Acidovorax sp. The sequence goes on along the minus strand of NZ_CAXIAK010000006.1, from coordinate 69,633 downwards.
ACCTGCGCTCGCTGCGGTTCATCAAGAGCGATTTTGTGGATTTTCTGGGGCTGTTCCGCCTCAACGAAAAGTACATCACCATCACCCCCCAGCCCTCGGGCGAGATCGAGATCGTCATCCGCGGGCCCTGGCTGCACACCATCTTGTTCGAGATTCCGGTGCTGGCGATCATCAACGAGGTGTACTTCCGCAACACGCAAAAGGTGCCCGACTTCCCCGAAGGCCGCCGCCGGCTGGACGCCAAGATTGCCGCCTTGCAGGCCGATGGCCTGGGCGACCTGAAGATTGCCGACTACGGCACCCGCCGCCGCTTCTCTCGCGCCTGGCACGAAGAAGTTCTGCGCGTGCTGGTGGCCCGCCTGGGTACGGGCGACCGCCGGCCCGGTTCGCCGCAAGGGCCAGGGCAGTTCGCAGGCACCAGTAACGTGCTGTATGCCATGAAGCTGGGCGTGACGCCCTTGGGAACCATGGCCCATGAATATCTGCAGGCCTGCCAGGCCCTGGGCCCGCGCCTGCGTGACAGCCAGGTGTTTGGTTTTGAAATGTGGGCCAAGGAATACCGGGGCGACCTGGGCATTGCGCTGTCGGACGTGTACGGCATGAGCGCATTCCTGCGCGACTTCGACCTGTATTTCTGCAAGCTGTTCGATGGCGCACGCCACGACAGCGGCGACCCCTTTGCCTGGGGCGAGCGCTTGCTGGAGCATTACCGCACCAACCGCGTGGACCCGCTGACCAAGACCCTGATCTTCAGCGATGGGCTCACCATTGCGCGCACCATTGAGCTGTACAACCAGTTCCGTGGGCGCTGCCAACTGGCCTTTGGCATTGGCACCAACCTCACCAACGATCTGGGCGACCCGCCCGCGCACGAGCCGTTGCAGGTCGTCATCAAGATGACCCGCTGCAACGGCCAGCCGGTGGCCAAGTTGTCAGACACGCCTGGCAAGGGCATGTGCGATGACGAAAAATACCTGGCCTACCTGCGCCAGGTGTTCGACATCCCTGCACCCCAGTGAAACCCCAGTGATTTTTTGCCCCGCAGCGCAACGCGCCGGGGCCTGCCTGATGACATAACGCATTGATGGAGACAACACCATGAAGATTTCTCGCCGCGCTGCGCCTTGGGTGGCCGCCGCCGGGGCCCTGTTGCCAGGCCTGTGCATGGCTGCCGACATAGATGGCAGCACGCTATCGGTGCTGTGGGGTGTGCCGTTCGCGGGCATCCTGCTGTCGATTGCGCTCATGCCGCTCTTGGCTCCCATCTTCTGGCACCACCACTTTGGCAAGGTGGCTGCGGCCTGGGGCCTGGCGTTTCTGCTGCCCTTTGCCATCACCTTCGGGCCCGCAGTGGCGGGCGTGAGCCTGGTGCATGCGCTGTTGGCCGAATACATCCCGTTCGTGATCCTGCTCACCGCGCTGTTCACTGTGGCGGGCGGCATCTTCATCCGCGGCAACTTGCACGGCAGCCCGGGGCTCAACACGGCCATCCTGGCGATTGGTGCGGTGCTGGCCAGCTTCATGGGCACCACGGGCGCTTCCATGCTGCTCATTCGCCCGCTGATCCGCGCCAACGATAACCGCAAGCATGTGGCCCATGTGGTGGTGTTCTTTATCTTCATCGTCTCCAACGCCGGTGGCTCGCTCACGCCACTGGGCGATCCGCCGCTGTTCCTGGGTTTCCTGAAGGGCGTGGACTTTTTCTGGACGGTGCGCCACATCTTCCCCGAAACCCTGTTCCTCATCGGTGCGCTGTTGGCCATCTTCTTCGCGCTTGATAGCTGGTATTACCACCGCCGCGAAGAGCTGCTCAAGACCGACCCCACGCCCGACAGCCGCTCCATCGGCTTTGACGGCAAGGTCAACTTTGCGCTGCTGGGCGCGGTGGTGGGGCTGGTGCTGCTCAGCGGTTTCTGGAAGTCGCCCGTGGTGTTCAACATTGCGGGAACCGAAGTGGGCCTCCCCGGCATCGTGCGCGATGTGAGCCTGGTCGTGGTGACTTTTGCGTCGCTGTGGCTCACGCCCAAGCAGGTGCATGAAGACAACCAGTTCGGCTGGGGGCCCATGCAGGAAGTGGCCAAGCTGTTTGCGGGCATCTTCCTCACCATCAGCCCCGTCATCGCCATGCTCAAGGCCGGCGTCAACGGCCCCTTCGGTGCCATCGTGGCGGCCGTCACGCGGCCCGATGGTTCGCCCGACCCGGCCATGTACTTCTGGGCCACCGGCGCGCTCAGCTCGTTCCTCGACAACGCGCCCACCTATCTGGTGTTCTTCAACACCGCCGGTGGCGACCCTGCCGTGCTGATGACCACCCTGGCCCCCACGCTGGCCGCCATTTCCGCAGGGGCCGTGTTCATGGGCGCCAACACCTACATCGGCAATGCACCCAACCTCATGGTCAAGGCCATTGCGGAAGACCGGGGTGTGAAGATGCCCAGCTTCTTCGGCTACATGTTGTGGTCGGGCGGCATTCTGGTGCCGCTGTTCATCGTGATGACATTCATCTGGTTCCGGTGACCGGGAGATTGAATATGAGCAAACCCCGCATCCTGGTCGCCCGTGCGATCTTTCCTGACATCGTGGACCGCCTGCGCGAGCACTTCGACGTCGAAGCCAACCCAGACGATGTGATCTGGACGCAGCAAGAGCTAGCCGAGCGCCTGGCCGACAAAGACGGCGTGCTGACCACTGGCAGCCAGCGCGTGGATGCCGCGCTGCTGGCTGCTGCGCCGCGCCTCAAAATCTGCGCCAACATGGCCGTGGGCTACAACAACTTTGATGTGGACGCCATGACGACCGCCGGCGTGCAGGGCACCAATACGCCCGACGTCCTCACCGAGACCACGGCCGACTTCGGCTTTGCATTGCTCATGGCCACGGCCCGCCGCTTGACCGAGAGCGAGCATTTCCTGCGCGCTGGCCAATGGACCAAGTGGAGCTACGACATGTTTGCGGGCAGCGACATCCACGGCAGCACGCTGGGCATCATTGGCATGGGGCGCATCGGGCAGGGCATTGCCAGGCGCGGCGCGCACGGCTTTGGCATGAAGGTCATCTACCACAACCGCTCACGCCTCGCGCCCGCGCTGGAGGCCGAATGCAAGGCCACCTACGTGGGCAAGGAAGAACTGCTGCGCACGGCAGACCACGTGATGCTGGTGGTGCCCTACAGCGCGGCATCGCACCACACCATTGGCGCTGCCGAGCTCGCGCTGATGAAGCCCACGGCCACGCTCATCAACATTGCGCGCGGCGGCATTGTGGACGACGCGGCGCTGGCCGTGGCATTGCGTGAGCAGCGCATTGCCGCAGCCGGCCTGGATGTGTTTGAAGGCGAGCCCAGCGTTCACCCCGATCTGCTCACCGTGCCTAACGTGGTGCTCACCCCGCACATCGCCAGCGCCACGGTGCCCACGCGCCGCGCCATGGCCAACCTGGCAGCAGACAATCTGATCGCGTTCTTCGATGGGCGTGGCCCGCTCACCCCCGTCAACCAGCCCGTGCCCGGCCTGCGTGCCTGAGCTGTTTTGAGTGAAATTGGCCTCCAGCGCTTATGTATCAAGCGCTGGCAGCTATTAAAAACATAGTAAATCTGCCTTGACTACCGATACCCTCGTTTTGCTGGCCGCTGTGGCCCTGGTGCTGGTTTTGCTGGTGCTGATCCTGCTGCGTCGCCCCCGGGTCGATCTGCCGCCCGAATGGCTGGCCCGCCTGCAGGCGCTGGAGCACACGGCGCAAGCCACCCAGCTTGCCGTGGCCAAGAACGATGGCGCGATGGACGGCATGGGCCAGCAGCTGCGCGGCTTCACGCAAACCACGCAGACCACGCTGGAAGGCCTGCGCGGCGCTGTGGACGAGCGCCTGGCGCAGGCCGTGGCCGAATCGCGCAATGGCCGCTCTGAGTTGCTTGCCGCCTTCACCGGGTTTGAGGGCCGTCTGGAGCAGCGCTTCACGGCGTTTGACAGTGCCTTGACCCAGCGCCAGGCCGCGCAAGATGCCGCCCTGGCCCAGCGCTTTGACGCCCTGCAACTGGCCGTGGCCAGCCGCCTGGAAGAAAGCAGCAAGGCGCTGCTGGCTCACCTGGCGCAAGGGCAGGCCGATGCGGCCGCTGCGCGCAAGGAGCTGTCAGACACACTCACCGGCTTCCGCGCCGAGCTGACCACCACCACGGCGGCGCTGGCGGCTGAAAGCGTCAAGTCCCGCGAAGCCATGGCCGAGAGCACCGCGCTGTTTGAAAAGCGCATTCAAGAGCGCTTTGAAGCCCTGCAGGCCGCCACGCGCCTTACGCTCGACTCGCTCAAGGGCGACATCCAGACGCAGCTGGGTGCCATGTCCACCGCGCTCAAAGACCAGCTCGAAGCCAACGGCTTCCAGATCAAGAACCAGTTCTCGGTGCTGCAGGATGCTGTCTCGCAGCAACTGGTGGGCATGGTGCAGGGCAGCCAGCAAAACGCCGAGCAACTGCGCACCGCGCTCAACGAACGCCTTGCCGCCATCCAGGCCGACAACGCCACTAAGCTCGAAGAAATGCGCCGCACAGTGGACGAAAAACTCCACGCCACGCTGGAGCAGCGCCTGGGCGAATCCTTCAAACTCGTCAGCGACCGGCTCGAACAAGTGCACAAGGGCCTGGGCGAAATGCAGACCCTGGCGGGCAGCGTGGGCGACTTGAAGCGCGTGATGACCAATGTGAAAACGCGCGGCACCTGGGGCGAAATGCAGCTGGGCGCCATCATTGACAACGTGCTCACGCCCGACCAGTACGCACGCAACGTCAAGACCGTGCCGGGCAGCGATGAGCTGGTGGAATTCGCCATCCGCCTGCCAGGCAAGCGCGAAGAAGAGCCCGTGTGGCTGCCCATCGACTCCAAATATCCTGTAGAGCAATACCAGCGCCTGCTCGATGCGCAGGACGCGGCAGACAAGGCCGCCATCCAGTCGGCAGGCAACGCGTTTGAAAGCTCCATCAAGCTCGAGGCGAAAAAGATCTTCGCCAAGTACGTCTCGCCGCCGCACACCACCGACTTTGCCGTGCTCTACCTGCCCACCGAAGGCCTGTTTGCCGAGGTCATGCGCCGCCCCGGCCTGGTCGAAGCCGTGCAGAACGAGTGCCGCGTGATGATCACCGGCCCCGCCAACCTGGCTGCCATGCTCAACAGCCTGCAGATGGGCTTCAAGACGCTGGCGATTGAAAAGCGCTCGTCCGAGGTGTGGAGCCTGCTGGGCGTGGTCAAGACCGAGTTTGCCAAGTTTGGTGATGTGGTGGAGGCCACCAAAAAATCCATCGACGCCGCCGCCAAGAAGTTTGACGAGGTGGGCGTGCGCACCCGCGCGATCCAGCGCAAGCTGCGCGACGTGCAGGAGTTGCCCGCGCCCGACGCAGCAACGTCTTCTGCAGTGCCCGGCACCACGTCATCACTGCTGGGGCTGGAGGACGACGCCCCGTGAACATGGCGCTGGCCCGCCTGATTGCCGGGCAGATTTTTCTGCACGCTTGCATGACGGGCATGCGCATGGCCACGCCGCTGCTGGCTCTGCGCGAGGGCTACAGCGCCGCTGCCGTGGGGGTGCTGCTGGCGCTGTTTGCGCTCACGCAGGTGTTTCGGGCGCTGCCTGCGGGGCGCTATGCCGCCCGGCACGGCCTCAAGCGCCCCGTGGGCATTGCGGTGGTCATGGCGTGTGCGGGGGCAGGGCTTTCGTTGATTTTTCCGGTGTTTTCGGTGATGTGCCTGTCGGCTCTGATGACGGGCGGTGCCACAGGCCTGGCCATCATTGCGCTGCAACGCCATGTGGGCCGCGCTGCGCACGACACCACCCAGTTGCGCCAGGTGTTCAGCTGGCTGGCCATTGGCCCGGCGGTGTCCAACTTCATCGGGCCATTTTTTGCGGGGCTGATGATTGACCACGCGGGCAGCACTGCGGGCAGCACCGAGGGGTATCGCGCCGCGTTTGCGCTGCTGGCCGTGCTGCCTTTGGCCACCTGGTTCTGGGTGCGCCACACCGAAGAATTGCCGCCCGTGATCGCCGCTGCCGGCGGCCCGCCCCAGCGCTCGTGGGATCTGCTCAACGAGCCTGCGTTTCGCCGCCTCATCATCGTGAACTGGGTGCTCTCGTCCTGCTGGGATGTGCACACCTTTGTGGTGCCACTCATCGGGCACGAACGGGGGCTGTCGGCCTCGGTCATCGGTTCCATCCTGGGTGCGTTTGCGGTGGCCGCGGCCGTGGTGCGGCTGCTGCTGCCGCTGGTGGCCAAGCATGTGCGTGAACACGCCGTGGTGGCGGGCGCCATGGTGGTCACGGCCGTGTTGTTCGGGGTGTACCCGGTCTTGCCATCGGCCCTGGCGATGGGCGTGTGCTCGGTGCTGCTGGGCTTTGCGCTGGGCTCGGTGCAGCCCATGGTCATGAGCCTGCTGCACCAGATCACGCCCGAGCATCGCCATGGCGAAGCCCTGGGCCTGCGGCTCATGGCCATCAACGCGTCCAGCGTGGTCATGCCCATGCTGTTCGGCACGGCGGGCGCCGTCATTGGCGTGGCAGGCGTGTTCTGGGTGGTGGGTGCCACTGTGGGGGCCTGTGCACGCACCGCATGGCGCATGAATGTGGAGGAGGGCAGGGCGCATGGCAGGTAGTTGGCTCAGCGCTGGGGGCACGCCGGGCCTGGCGTGGGCGCTGGTGTGCGCGCTGGCCCTGGGCTTGGCCCTGCTGCTGGATTGGTACCTGGGCGAGCCACCGCTGCGCCTGCACCCTGTGGTGTGGATGGGCCGCTACCTGGGCTGGGCCGGGCCGCACATTGCACCGCTGACCACGGCGGACCCCCCGCCCCACGCGCAAAAGCGCCGTTCTTTCTGGCTGGGTGCGCTGGCGTGGTGCACCGGGGCCGGTGCCGTAGGCGCGTTGGCCTGGTGGCTGCAAAGCCAGTTGCAGCAAGCGCCCTGGTGGCTGGCGGCTCCCTTGCTTGCAGTGCTGCTCAAGCCCCTGCTGGCGTGGCGCATGCTGCGCGATGAAGTCTTGGCGGTGGAACGGGCGCTGGCCCGCTCGCTGCCCGAGGGGCGCGAACAACTGGCCCGCCTGGTCAGCCGCGACGTGAGCCAACTCACCCCTGCCGAGGTGCGCGAATCGGCCATCGAATCACTCGCTGAAAACCTTAACGACTCTGTGGTGGCGCCCGTGTTCTGGTTTGTGCTGCTGGGCCTGCCGGGCGCGGCCATCTATCGCTTTGCCAACACGGCCGACGCCATGTGGGGCTACCCCGGCAGCCGGGGCGCGCGCTATTGGCAGTGGGCAGGCAAGTGGGCCGCGCGGGCCGACGATGTGCTGTCGTGGCTGCCCGCGCGCATCACCGCGCTGCTGCTGGCCGCACTGCATGGCGGCTTGCCCGCCCGGGCGCTGGCCAAAGAGGCGCGCAAAACCCCATCGCCCAACAGCGGCTGGCCCATGGCCGCCATGGCCCTGGCGCTGGGTGTGCGGCTGGCCAAGCCGGGCGTGTACACCTTGCACCCGGGCGGGCATACGCCGGGCCCGCTGCACACGCAGCGCGCTGCAGTTTGTGGGCAAAAAGTGGTGCTGGCGCTTATTCCATCAGCGCTGGCAGCTCTTATTTTGATAGCAATGGTGGGAGGCTGACGCATGGTTGCACCTCCTGCCATCCTGCCCGGCGTGCATGGCGGCCCTGATGCGCTGGGCGTGCCAGCGCATGACTTCTCTACCAACAGCAATGCCTGTGGCCCATGTCCCGCCGCACTTTCCGCGCTGCAGCAGGCCGATGCCACGCGCTACCCCGACCCGGCCTACACCGCCCTGCGCGCCGCGCTGGCCGCGCTGCATGGTGTGGCACCCGATCGCATCGTGGTGGCGGGCAGCGCGTCTGAATTCATCCACCGCATCACCACCTGGGCGCGGCTGAGCGGCTGCACCCAGGTGCTGCTGCCGCCCCACAGCTACGGTGACTACGCCCAGGCGGCGCAGGCCCATGGGCTGGCGGTGTTGCGACGCAGTGCCAAGGCTGCGGTGGGCGGGGAGGGCGCAGCCACACCCTCCACCTTGCACTGGGCCTGCGAGCCCGCCAGCCCGCTGGGCACGGTGGACGGTGTGCTGTCTGCATGGCACGGCCCCACGCCGCACGGCAGTGTGCGGGTGCTGGACTGTGCCTACCGCCCGCTGCGGCTTGCAACATCTCACTCAGACCCAGAGCTGCCCGCATCCGCCTGGCAACTGTGGTCGCCCAACAAATCCCTGGGCCTGACGGGCGTGCGTGCCGCCTACGCCGTGGCCCCTGCAGGGGCGGAAGGCATGGTGCCGGCGCTGCAAAGTCTTGCGTCGTCGTGGCCCGTAGGCGCGCATGGCGTGGCCTTGTTGGAGGCCTGGGCCACACCGGCCGTGCAGCAGTGGGTGGCAGACTGCCTGCCTACCCTGCGCAGCTGGAAAGACCGCCAAATGGCCCTGTGTACCCAACTGGGCTGGTCCGTGTTGCCCGGCAGCCTGGCCAACTATTTTGTCGCCACCTTGCCCGCAGCACAGTGCACGGATGACTCCAGCGCGCAAACAGCCAGCCTGCTGGCCGCGCTGCGCCAACACGGCATCAAGCTGCGCGACTGCACCTCGTTTGGCTTGCCCGGTGCCGTGCGCCTGGGTGTGCTGCCGCCCGCGTCGCAGGATGCATTGCGGACTGCGTGGCAGGCGATGCACGTTGGAGGCCCGTAGGCCGCACCTTTGGAACGAACATGAATGCACCGATGAACACTCCCGTGACTGCTCCGCCCGCCCATCCGCTGGCGCGCTGCGTGATGGTGCTGGGCACCACCAGCGGCGCTGGCAAAAGCTGGCTCACCACCGCGCTGTGCCGCTATTACAGCAACCTGGGCCTGAGGGTGGCCCCGTTCAAGGCGCAGAACATGAGCAACAATGCCCGCGTGGTAGCTGCCCCCACGCTTGCCACTGCGTGTGCTGCGCTGCCCCCCGAGGGGGCGCACCCCGCCTTGGGGCGGCCCGGCGGCGGGGTGGCAGGCATCGAAGGCGCCTGGGGCGAGATCGGCTCGGCACAATACTTTCAGGCCCTGGCCGCGCGCGCTGTGCCCGAGGTGCGCATGAACCCGCTCCTCCTCAAGCCCGAGGCCGACACGCACAGCCAGGTGGTGCTGCTGGGGCAGGTGAGCGCCGAGCTCACCGCGCTGCCCTGGCGCGGCCGCAGCCAACTGGTGTGGCCGCAGATTGCCGCAGCGCTCGATGCGCTGCGCGCCGAGAACGACGTGGTAGTGATCGAGGGCGCGGGCTCGCCCGCCGAGACCAACCTGCACGCCAGCGACATCGTGAACATGCGCGTGGCGCGCCATGCCGGTGCGCGCTGCCTGCTCGTCACCGACATCGACCGGGGCGGCGCCTTTGCCCACCTCTACGGCACCTGGGCGCTGCTGCCCGAGGACGAGCGCGCGCTCATCCACGGCTTCGTGCTCAACAAGTTCCGGGGCGATGCCAGCCTGCTCGCGCCCGCGCCGCAGCACCTACAGGAGCGCACCGGCGTGCCCACCGTGGCCACCATTCCCATGCAGTGGCACCACGGCTTGCCCGAAGAAGATGGCGTGTTTGATATGACCCCCACGCTCGGCACTGGCGTGTCCTCGCTGCCCCCCGAGGGGGCCCTCGCGGCTAGGGGCGGCCCGTCGCCGCTCAATCGACCGCACACCACCCCCGGCGCCGTGCACACCACCGTCGCCGTGGTGGCCTACCCGCGCATCAGCAACCTGGACGAGTTTCAGCCCCTCAAGAACGTGCCCGGTCTGCGCCTGCAATGGGTGCGCAGCCCGGCCGACGTGGCGGGCCTGCGGCCCAGCGACTGGATCGTGCTGCCGGGGTCGAAAGCCACGGCGGCCGACCTGGCCTGGCTGCGCGCGCAAGGGCTGGACCAGTCCATCGCCGTGCATGCGGGGCAGGGCGGCGCCGTGCTGGGCGTGTGCGGCGGCCTGCAGATGCTGGGCGAGGCATTGATCGACACCGCAGGCATTGACGGCAACGCCCCCGGCTTGGGCCTGCTGCCGCTGGTCACCGTGTTCGAGCCTGCCAAGACCGTGCAGCGTACCAGCGCAGCCTTCGGGCAGCTCACGGGTGCCTGGGCGCCGCTCTCGGGCGTGACTGCCTGCGGCTACGAAATCCACCACGGCCAGACCGCCCAGCACCCCGCCATGGCCGCCAAGGGCAACGTGGCGCGCGAGGTCATGCCCGGCATCGCCTGGCAGAACCCGGCGGGCAATGTGCTGGGCGTGTACCTGCACGGTTTGTTCGAGGACGCCGCCGTGCTGCACGCCCTGTTTGGTGCCCAGGCGCCCACGCTGGAAACGGTGTTCGACGGCCTGGCTGAGGGCGTGGCCCGGCACTTTGACCCGGGCGTGCTGGACGCGCTGATTGCGTAGGAAATACGCGGTTCACCGGCTGCTATGATCCCCGCCCTCAGGTGCCCAATGCGATGAAGCAACGGGAGAATCGGGAAGGCGGTGCAACTCCGCCGCGTGCCCAACGCTGTAAGGACGATGCCGCCCGCTGAATGCCACTGGTCGCCAAGGCCGGGAAGGTGTGTGAAGGCAGATGACTCCAAGCCAGAAGACCGGCCTGAGCCATTTTTGGCGCTGCAAGGCCGGGCAGCGCTGCCACTATTCACGCACAGGGGACTGCCATGAATACCAGCGCAGTGGCGCAAGCCACGCCCAGCGCGCACGCCTTCACGCAAGAAGCGCGCGACGCCATCTACCACGCCATCTTTTCACGCCGCGACGTGCGCGGGCAGTTTTTGCCCACGCCGGTGCCGGATGAGGTGCTCAGCCGCATCCTCACCGCCGCGCACCACGCGCCCTCGGTGGGCTTCATGCAGCCCTGGAACTTTCTCGTGGTGCGTTCGCCAGACACCAAGCGCCGCGTGCAGGGTGCCTTTGCCAAGGCCCACGCCGAGGCCGCCGGCATGTTCGAGGGCGACAAACGTTCCACGTACCAAAAGCTCAAGCTCGAAGGCATCGTTGAGTCGCCCGTCGGCATCTGCATCACCTGCGACCGTGAGCGCACCGGCCCCGTGGTGGTGGGCCGCACCCACATGAAGACCATGGACCTGTACAGCAGTGTCTGCGCCGTGCAGAACCTGTGGCTGGCCGCGCGCGCCGAAGGGCTAGGCGTGGGCTGGGTCAGCATCTTCCACCAGGCCGACCTGCAAGAGGCGCTGGGCATCCCCAAGGGCATCACCCCCATCGCCTACCTGTGCGTGGGCTACGTGAGCCACTTCCACGCCAAGCCTGAGCTGGAAACCGCCGGCTGGCTGCCGCGCCTGCCCATCGAAGACCTCGTGTACTTCGACCAATGGGGCCAGCGCGATGACCAGCAGCCCCTTATCGCCCACCTGCGGCGCGACCAGGCCGCCGCCCAGCGTGGGCGCGAAGCCATCGCCTGACCTTGCCACGGCGTGCCCACCTGGCGCGCACCGCCATTGATCGCGCAGGCCTGCATCTGCGGGCCGCGCTCCACCTGATTGAAAGTTGAACAAGCCATGAATGCCCACCTGCCCCTGATTGCCGACATCGCCGACCCGCAACTCACCCAGGCCCTGCAACACAAGCTGGACCACAAGACCAAACCCCTCGGTTCGCTGGGCCGCCTGGAGCAGCTTGCGCTGCGCCTGGGCCAGATCCAGGGCACCGCATCCCCCCGGCTGGAGCAGCCGCAAATGGTCGTTTTCGCAGGCGACCACGGCCTGGCCGCGCGCGGCGTCTCGGCCTTTCCGAGCGACGTGACCTGGCAGATGGTGGAGAACTTCCTCGCCGGTGGCGCCGCCGTCAGCGTGCTGGCGCGCCAGCATGGCCTGGCCCTCACGGTGGTGGACTGCGGCGTGGCGCGCGACATTGCTCCGCGCGAAGCCGCCCCCGGCCAGCCGAGCCTGCTGCTGCGCAAGGTGGCCCCCGGCACGAATGACGCAAGCCAAGGCCCAGCCATGAGCACCGACCAATGCGCGCAGGCGCTGACCAACGGAATGGAACTGGTGCGCGACCTGCCGGGCAATGCGCTGCTGCTGGGTGAAATGGGCATTGGCAACACCTCGGTGGCCTCGCTGCTGCTGGCGCGCCTGTGCGGCCTCTCACTGGCCGAATGCACCGGCGCGGGCACCGGGCTGGACGCCGCAGGCATTGAACGCAAACGCGCCGTGCTGCAACAGGCGCTGGACGTGAATGCCGCCGCTACCGCACCGCTTGATGCGCTGGCAGCGCTCGGCGGCTACGAAGTCGCCACCATGGTGGGCGCCGTGCTGCAGGCCGCAGCTGAGCGCCGTGTGATCCTGGTCGATGGCTTCATCACCAGCGCCGCCGTGCTGGTTGCCAGCCGCCTGCAGCCCCATGTGCTGCAACGCTGTGTGTTTGCCCACCGCTCGGGCGAACGCGGCCACCAGCTCATGCTGGCGCAGATGCAGGCCGAGTCGCTGCTCGACCTGGGCTTGCGCCTGGGCGAAGGCTCCGGCGCGGCGCTGGCCTGGCCCCTGCTGCCCTCGGCCTGCGCCATCCTGCGCGAGATGGCGAGCTTCGAAGCGGCAGGGGTGTCGGAGCAGACTGCGGCAGCATAAGAATCTGCCTTTGCGTTGCCACTACTGAGCAGCCGCAAAGTGTGCTGAATGCTATTAAAGTGATAGCTGCTAGCGCTTATCAGATAAGCGCTGCAGAGCTATTTGGTTTGAGTTTTGAGCAGCCCCGCTCAGGGGCCACTCCCATCGCGTGATGGGGCAGCCCGCCGCTGTCAGACAGGACTGACACCAGCGTAGGCACTCGTCCCGCCGATGCCTTGAAGATTGATACCTATCCTCACGGTTTTCAACAGGAGGAAGCATCATGCCGATCTGGTTCTGGGTTGTGGGCTTGCAGGCCATTGCGGTGGCTGCTGCTACGGCTATCCTGACGGCGGCCAGTCGGTTTTGATGCCCTGCGGCGTCTGCTGCTCTGCAGTCGCTCAGGCGCAGAGGGCTTCAGTGGCCGGGTTCCCCTGGCAGGCGCTGCTACCCAGCACCAGCACCAGCACCAAGCAGCGTTGTCACGCTCTGGTCAGCCGATGGATCAGTTCAGCGTGTTGTGGGTAGCAGGCAAGTAGCTGTTTCGCTTGCGCCAATTCAAAGTCAGCAAAGTCAAAACCGGGTGCCACCGTGCAGCCCACCAGGGCAAAGTCGCCTTCTGCCAACTCTGCGCCAAACCAGCAGCCCGCAGGCACCACGGCCTGGAAGTGTTCGCCCGCAGCCAGGTTGGCGCCGAGTTTCCACTCCTGGTACGTGCCATCTGGAAAGATGCCGTGCACGCGCAGTGTGGAGCCAGCATAAAAGTGCCACACCTCGTCAGACTGGATGCGGTGCAGCGCCGAGATGTCGCCTGCCTCCAGCAAAAAGTAGATGGCGGTGGAAGCAGACCGGTCTCCGTCAAACCGCGCGGGCAGGGCTCGTGCGGCCAGCTTGTCGCTGGCGCGGTAGGTTTCCTTGAACCAGCCTCCTTCGGGGTGGCGGGCCAGTGCCAGTTGTTCGATGAGCGTCTTTGCGGTGGTGCTGTGCATGGGCAGAAGGTTAATGCCTATGTCAGCCGGCTGCGAGGGTGGATGCAACGATTCAAGGGTGTTGCGACGAAATACCTTGATTCGTCTCTGGGGTGGTTCAGGTTGTTGGATCGATCAGGCCCCAGGGGGGCTGCAGCCCGCACTGGTGCTGGAGGCGGCCATGGGAAATCAAAGTGTCAGTAGCATTCGCTAGAAGAGCCTCTTTAGCCTTCTAGCTCTCGTCGTTAAAGCGCAGGCCGCTATGAAATTAGTAGCATTTAAGGCAAAAAAAAACCGCCTTGGTGAGGCGGCTTGCGGGGCTGCTGCCGCAGGGGCAGCGGTGCCGATCGGTCAGTCCAGCGTTGCGCCAGAGGTCTTCACGCGTTCGCCCTGCACCTTGAGGTCGCGGGCCAGGAAGGCCTTGTATTCGGCGGGGGTGGAAGCCACGGCCACGTAGGAGTAGGCGTCCACGTTGGTCTTGCGGAACTCGGGGTCCATCAGGATGCGGCGCACGTCAGCGGCGATTTTTTCCACGATGGCGGCGGGCGTGCCAGCAGGGGCGACGAGGCCGATGTTGAACACGGCGTCAATGTCCTTCACGCCAGCTTCCTTGAACGTAGGCACGTCAGGCAGGGCCAGGCTACGTGCTTCTGATGAAACGGCCAGGGCTTTGAGCTTGCCGGACTTCACGTGCTGCTCGATCACCGACACGCCCAGCACGGCAGAGTCGATCTGACCGGAGATGACTTCCGGGATCAGCGGTGCGGCGCCCTTGTAGGGCACGTGCACCATTTCCAGGCCTTCTTGCTTGGCGAACATCGCCAAGGGCAGGTGGACGATGCCGCCCGCGCCGGAGGAGCCATAAGTCAGTGGCGTGCCCTTGGCGTTTTTGGCCAGCTCGATGAACTCCTTCAAGGTGTTGGCCTTGGAGGCCTTGGGCACGAAGAACACCATGGGCACGCTGATGAGGCGCGAGATGGGGGTGAAGTCCTTCTCGGGGTTGTACGGCAGCTTTTTGTACAGGTGCGGGTTCATGGTGAGCGCGGCCTCGGTGGCGGCGAACAGCGTGTAGCCGTCGGCGGGGCTCTTGGCCACGAATTCCGCGCCGATGATTTCGTTGGCGCCGGTTTTGTTGACCACCAGCACCGACTGACCCCATTCCTTGCCCAGGCGGGTGGCCAGCACGCGAGCGAGGTTGTCCACCGGGCCGCCAGGGGCGTAAGGCACAACGATGCTCACAGGCTTTGAGGGGAAGGCAGGGGCTTGTGCGTGAGCCAAGGGCAGCGCGAGGATGGCGGCCAGCGACAGGGCCAGGTGGGCAAGGGTGCGTTTTTTCATGATGGGGGGAGAGAACAGAAAAGGAAGTCGAAGGCTGCGGCTGGTGTACAGGCGCGCAGGCGCACCGCGCCGGCACCCCGCTGTGGGGGGCGTGGCGCAGGCAGCCTGCCAGCAGCGGGTAAGGCGAATCAGTCGAGCTTGATGCCGCGTTCCTGGATCAGCTTGGTCCAGCGTTCGCTTTCGCGCGCCAGGTGCTGTGCCATTTCTTCGGGCGTGGAGCCCACGGGTTCGGCGCCGATGGTTTCAAAGCGCTTGACCACATCGGGGTCTTTCATGGCTTCGAGCAAGGCGGCGTTGACCTTAGCCACGATGTCCTTGGGCGTGGCGGCGGGCATGAATACGGCGAACCAGGGCGAGACCTCGTAGCCGGGCAGGCCGGCTTCGGCCAGCGTGGGCACGTTGGGCAAGGTCTTGGAGCGCTTGGCGGTCGTCAGGCCCAGGGCGCGCAGCTTGCCTGATTCAATGTGCGGGCGCGCTGAGGTGATGCTGTCGAACATGTAGTTGACCTGACCGCCCAGCAGGTCGGACACGGCCGGGCCGCTTCCCTTGTAGGGCACATGCAGCATGTCCACCTGCGCCAGCGAGGTGAACACTTCGCCCGCCATGTGGATGGAGGTGCCGTTGCCAGCCGAGGCGTAGGTGAGCTTACCGGGCGCCTTGCGCGCGGCGGCAATCACATCCTTGGCGGTCTTCACATCGGGCTGGATGGCGTTGGTCACCAGCACGTTGGGCACCACGGCCAGCAGGCTCACCGGGGCAAAGTCCTTGATGGGGTCGTAACTCAGCTTGCCGTACAACGGCTTGTTGGTGGCCATGCCGATGGAGGTGATCATCAGCGTGTAGCCATCGCCCGGCTGCTTGGCCACGAAGTCGGCACCAATGTTGCCGCCCGCGCCGGGCTTGTTCTCGATGACGAAGGGCTGGCCCAGCGTCTTGCCAGCCTTCTCGCCCAGCGTGCGCGCAATGGCGTCCATGGCCCCGCCCGGTGGGAAGGGCACTACCCAGCGAATGGGCTTGCTGGGCCAGGAGGCGGCGGGTGCCTGGGCATTGGCTGCAGGCAGGGTGGCCGAAGCCAGGGCGCAGGCCAGCAGCGCCAGCGTCTGTCGTTTCGTCATCATGGTTTTGTCTCGTTATGGGGTTGTTGCAGGTGCTGCAGGAATCAGATGGCCGAGGGGTGCGTGGCCAGAGGGGTCACGTGGATCTTCATGAACGGGAACAGGGGCAGGCCCTGCAGCAGCTGGTGCAGCTCGTCGTTGGAAGACACGTCGAAGATGCTGTAGTTGGCGTATTCGCCCACCACGCGCCAGATGCTCTTCCAGCGGCCATCGCGCTGCAGGTCTTGCGAATAGGCCTTTTCGCGGGCCTTGATCTCGTTGGCCTGGGCTTCGGGAAGGTCTCGGGGGATGTTCACATCCATACGAACCAGAAACAGCATGGTTTGCTCCTTGAAGGGGTCAGAAAAATGGGGCGCGTTGCCCATCAGGCAACGGTTGGGGTGGTGGGTGCCATATCGACATGCACTGGCGCCTGGCCCTGGCGTGCGCGGTCAAAGCGGTTGAGCTGCGCAAGCGACACCTCGACACCAAAGCCCGGGCCGTCGGGCAGTTGCAGTGCAAAGTTGGTGATGGGCATTTGCTGCTCCACGATGTCGTCCACCAGCAGTTGCGGGCCAAACAGCTCGCAGCCGTGGTGCTGTGTGCCTAGCGTAGAGAACACATGGGCCGATGCGGCGCTGCCGAGCGATGTCTCCAGCATGGTGCCGCCATACCAGCCGATGTCGGCCGCTTCAGCCACCGCAGCAATCTTGCGGGTGCGCACCAGGCCGCCATGCTTGGCCACCTTGAGCGAGAAGACATGGCTGGCCTTGAGGCTGGCCAGCATGAACGCGTCTTGCGGCGTGCACACGGTTTCGTCGGCCATGATGAGTGCGCCGTCCAGCGTGGCGGTGAGGCTGCGCAGCGCCTCCACATTCCAGCGCGCCACGGGCTGTTCGATCAGCGTCACGCCGGCTTCCACCAGTGGGGGCAGATAGCGGCGGGCGGTGTTGCCGTCCCACGCCTGGTTCACATCCACCGTGAGCGTGGCCTTGCCTTGCAGGCCGCGGGCGATTTGTGCTACGTGCGCCACGTCGTCCTCAGGCGCGCGGGCACCGATCTTGATCTTGAAGATGTGGTGGCGTTTTTGCTCCAGCCGCAGGTGCGCCTCTTGCAGGTCGCGCGCCACGTCGCCGCTGGCCAGCGTCCAGGCCAGGGGCAGGCTTTGGTGCACCTTGCCGCCCAGCAGTTGCCAGGCAGGCATGTTCAGCGTGCGGGCCACGGCGTCCACCAGCGCCATTTCCACCGCGCTTTTGGCGAAGGCGTTGCCCTTGCA
Source organism: uncultured Acidovorax sp. (assembly GCF_964021665.1). Taxonomy (NCBI): domain Bacteria; kingdom Pseudomonadati; phylum Pseudomonadota; class Betaproteobacteria; order Burkholderiales; family Comamonadaceae; genus Acidovorax; species uncultured Acidovorax sp. The sequence goes on along the minus strand of NZ_CAXIAK010000006.1, from coordinate 52,392 downwards.
GGCACGGTCCATGCGTGCCAGGGCACTTTCAAAGCCGCCGCCAAACTCGCCGAGCAGTGCGGGTGCCAGGTACTGCGTAATGGCGTGGAGGATGCTCTCAGGCGATTCTTCGTTCCACGAAGGGCCGCCGATCGTGGCCGCCTCGCCAAAACCGCAGGCACCGTTCTTCAGCCAGAGCTGAACGATGACGGGGCTTTGCCGGCTGATGGAGCCGAACGACAGCTTGTGCGGGCGAATGGTGGGAATGTCCAGAATGCGCGCCTCAATGCGTTCAATGGCAAAGCCCGCCAGATCGTGCGCGGGGTTTTCTGTAGCGGAGGACAAAAGAGTCATGCGTGTATAGGTTCTCAACGGGCCGCCCAGGGGCGGGGCAAAGGCTTGGGCTGACTTCTGCATGGTGAAGTGTTGCTCGCGGCCAGTGCGGGGTATGGGTGGGGCTGTCGCGCTGCGTTTTCCAAGATGCTTCGACAGGTTTTCCGCGCGAGGATAGTTTTTGCAATGAAACTAATCCAATGATTCCTTTGGAACTGTTCGTTCGATAACATCGATGATTCGAGACACCCGTGTGCAGGCCACATAGCCGCCTTTGAAGCTTTGCTCTGCCGGTCTTCCTTGCCCTTCACGCCCACCCACCATGGAAATCCGCCAGCTTCGTTACTTTCTCGACATCGCGCGCACCGAGCACCTGACCCAGTCGGCCCACAACCTGTTCGTCACGCAGTCCACCTTGTCGCACGGGCTGCGGCAACTGGAGCAGGAGCTGGGTGTGGACCTGTTTGACCGCGTGGGACGGCGGCTGCGGCTTTCGCAGGCCGGGCTGGCGTTTAGGGTGTACGCGGCGCGGGCGTTGCACGAGATCGAGGCGGGTCGCATGGCGCTGGCCGATCTGGGGGCGCTGCAGTCGGGCTCGCTCACGGTGGGCGTCATCCCCACTTTTTTGCACACCCTGGTGCCTGCGGCGGTGGCGGCCTTCAGCCGGGCCTACCCAGGGGTGAGTGTGGTTGTGCGCGACCTGCGCGCGGGCCCCATTGAAGAACAACTGGTAGAGGGCCTGCTGGACGTAGGCATTGCCTTCTACCCCACCGAACGCGAGGACATCGACACCGAGCCCTTGTTTGAAGAGCGCATGCAGCTGGTGGTGAACCCCGCCCACCCCCTGGCGCGGCGCAAGAGCCTGGCGGTGAAAGACCTCGCCCAGGTGCCGCTGGCCATGTTGCCGCGTGCCTTCGCTACCCGGCGGCTGGTGGATGACAGCCTGCGCGCCGCCGGGGTGGTGCCCCAGGTGCGGGTGGAAATGGAATCGGTAGAAGGGCTGCTGGATGTGTGCCGCTGGGGTGACCTGGCCTGCATTGCGCCCGAGCGTGCGGCCCGGCAGGCGAGTGATCTGCACACCATTGAACTGCGCTCACCCACCATGGTGCGGCACGCGGGCATTCTGTGGCGCAAGGGCGCTTCGCGCAGCCGCGCAGCGCTGGAGTTTGCGGCCTTGCTCAAACAGTAAGGCGCGCGTGATGTCTGGTCAGGCGGCTGTGGTCTTGGGCTGGTAGTCGCAATAGCTGCTCACCGCGCATTCCCAGCAGCGGGGCTTGCGCGCCTGGCACACATAGCGGCCGTGCAGGATGAGCCAGTGGTGCGAATCCACCGCGTATTCCTTGGGCACCCGCTTCATCAGTTGCAGTTCCACTGCCAGTGGGTTCTTGCCGGGGGCCAGGCCCGTGCGGTTGCTCACGCGAAAGATGTGCGTGTCCACCGCCATGGTGGGCTGGCCAAAGGCCACGTTCAGCACCACGTTGGCGGTCTTGCGGCCTACGCCGGGCAGGGCTTCCAGAGCTTCGCGCGTGCGGGGCACCACGCCGCCGTGCCGCTCCACCAGAATGCGGCAAGTCTCCATCAGGTGCCGGGCCTTGCTTTTGTAGAGGCCAATCGTCTTGATGTAGCCCTCCAGCCCTTCCAGCCCCAAATCCAGAATGGCCTGCGGCGTGCCCGCCACCGGGAACAGTTTGCGCGTGGCCTTGTTCACCCCCACATCGGTGGCCTGGGCTGACAGCAGCACGGCGGCCAGCAACTCGAACACGGTGGTGTATTCCAGCTCGGTATTGGGCAGCGGGTTGGCGGCCCGCAGGGTGGCAAAAAAGGGTTCGATGTGGGCGGTTTTCATCGGGTCAGCACGGTGTGGGGCTCTGCCTGGCGGCAGGCCGGTGGATCCATAGCGCCGCATTGTCGGTCAGGTGGGGGGCAGTTGCTGGCGCAGGTGGGCAATGAAGGCGCGCACGCCTTCGGGCAGGGTGCGACCGGCCAGGGTCTGCAGCTCAATGTCACGTTCGGCCGTGCGGCTGTAGGTGAGTCCAATGCCGGCTTCGGTGTTGAGCACCGCCTGCGTCACCGCAGCGGGGGCTGCCACGCGCAGGTAGAACTGCATGCCGGGGTGCTGCTCGCGGAACTGGGCCATGGCCTTGGGCAGAAACTCAATCGCAAAGCCTGCCGAGCAGCACACCCGGATCAACCCGCGCCGCAGGCCCTGTAGCGCTTCGATGTCGGCCACCACACGGTCGGCCTCCAGTGCGTTGCGCAGCGCGTGGGTGGCCAGCAGCTCCCCGGCAGGTCTGGCGGCCACACCTTCAACCCCGTGTACGGCACCACGCGCAACGCCTTTGACCCACAGCGCTCGGCTGGCGGCAGCAGCGGTGGCGCAGGGGTGGCCGTGGCTTTGCGCATGCTGCCGGTGGCCGACGGCTCGGACATGATGGGGTCGCTGCGCACCCCCTCGGCGTTCAACAACGTGTATGGCCTGCGCACCTCCATGGGCTGCGTGCCGCATGGGCCCACCGACGAGGTGTTCTTCCAGCAGTTCAGCGTGGCGGGCCCCATGGCGCGCAACATTCCTGATCTGGCGATGCTGCTGTCGGTGCAGGCGGGGTTTGATGCCCGCCTGCCGCTGACCCGCAGCAGCGAGGGCTCCCAAGACTGGAGCTGGGCGCTGGAGCGGGACTTTCGCGGCACACGCATCGGCTGGTTGGGTGATCTGGGCGGTCACCTGCCGACGGAGCCAGGGTTGCTGGACACCTGCCGCGCGGCGCTGGGCCATTTCAAAACCATTGGCTGCGCGGTGGAGGAGGTGACCCCCGCGTTTGATTTTGAACAGATGTGGCGCGCCTGGATTGACCTGCGCAGCTTCATGGTGGCGGGCGCCAACGCGGCGCTGTACCGCAGCCCCGCCCGCCGCGCCTTGCTCAAACCCGAAGCGCTATGGAAGATCGAGCGCGGGCTGGCCCTGTCGGCCATGGTGCGCAGCCCCCTGCTGGCTGCAGAGCACCGTTGATGAGCGTGACTGAGTGATGCACAGCCGCTGTTGTTTCGTGTTTCTTTTCCTGCTTTGAGGAGTTTGCGCCATGGCCATGACACGTTTTCGCTTTCTTTCCTGCCTGGGCGCTGGTGCCCTGGCGCTGGGCTTGCACGGGCTGGCGCAGGCGCAGGGGTACCCTTGGCGCCCGATCAAGTTCGTCATTCCCTATGCCGCAGGCGGCGCCACCGACATCCTGGGCCGCTTGCTCGCCTCGGGCTTGAGCGAAAAGCTGGGCCAGCCCGTGGTGGTGGAAAGCCGGCCTGGCGCAGGCACCGTGCTGGCAGCTGGGCAGGTGGCCAAGGCGGCGCCGGATGGCTACACGCTGCTGGCCGGGGCCAGCACCACGCTCACGCTGAACCCGGCCAATTCGCAACAACCTGCCCTATGACCCGGTCAACAGCTTCACACCGCTGGGCCTGGTGGCAGACATGGGCCTGACGCCCGCCTGGGGCAACGGCGAAGCCTTGCGCAGCCGGGTAGAGCGCGAGCTGCCGCTGATGCGCGCCGTGGCTGCGCGTGCGGACATCCGGGTGGATTGAGGCGGGGGCGGCGCGAAGGGAGCGTTTCTGGGGGCGGTAAATAGCCCAAGCCTGCAAGAAAACTGCGCCGCAATTGGCGACAATGGCGGGTTCAACGCCCACAGGAATGCCGTCCCATGCAATTTGCTGATCGCCTCAACAACGTAGAAACCTCCGCCATCCGCGAGCTTTTCAAGCTGCTGGGCAAGCCCGGCATCATCAGCTTTGCAGGCGGATTCCCGGACAGCGCGATGTTTGACGTGGAAGGCATCCGCGCTGCCAGCAACGCCGCCTTGGCCGAAGAACCCGGTGCTGCGTTGCAATACGGCGCCACTGAAGGCTACAACCCGCTGCGCGAACAACTCGCCGCTTTCATGACAGCCAAGGGCGCCAAGGATGTGGCGGCCGACAACCTCATCGTCACCACCGGCAGCCAGCAGGCGCTGGACCTGCTGGGCAAGACCCTCATCAGCCCTGGCGACAAGGTGATCGTGGAAGGCCCGACCTTTTTGGCCACCATCCAGTGCTTCCGCCTGTACGGCGCCGAACTCATCAGCGCGCCCATCGACGGCAACGGCGTGAAAACCGACGAGCTGGAAAAGCTCATCGCCGAGCACAAGCCGAAATTCGTTTACCTGATCCCCACTTTCGGTAACCCCAGTGGTGCCATGCTGAGCCTGGAGCGCCGCAAGGCCGTGCTGGAGATGGCCGTGAAGCACAACACCCTGATCGTGGAGGACGACCCCTACGGCGACCTGTACTTTGGCGATGCACCTCCCCCCAGCCTGCTGAACCTGTCAGCCACCGTGCCCGGCAGCCGCGATCTGCTGGTGCACTGCGGGTCCTTGAGCAAGGTGCTCTCGCCCGGCCTGCGCGTGGGCTGGATGATTGCCCCGGCCGAGCTGCTGGGCAAGGCCACCATGTGCAAGCAGTTCAGCGATGCACACACCAGCACCTTTGCGCAGGCCACGGCCGCGCAGTACCTCAAGGCCGGCCGCATGCCCGCCACGCTGGCCCATGTGCGCAAGGTGTATGCCGAGCGCGCCCAGGCCATGGGCGATGCGCTGCGCAAGGAACTGGGCGACGCCATCGAGTTCGTGCAGCCGCAGGGCGGCCTGTTTGTGTGGGCGCGCCTCACGGGCGCGGGTGGCAAGGTGGCCGACGGCAACGTGCTGGCCAAGCGCGCCATTGAAAAGGGCGTGGCCTTTGTGCCCGGTACGCCGTTCTTCTGCGCCAACCCCGACCACGCCACCTTCCGCCTGTCGTTTGCCACGGCCGATGTGGACAAGATCCGCGAAGGCGTGGCACGCCTGGGCCAGGCGATCTGATTCGCCGCGTTCAGGGGCAAGCGCTGTGAAGGCCTGGCTGTCCAGCCTCGTTCTGCTGGGCTTTTGTGGGTGGGCCAGTGCGCAGGGGCTGGAGCCCTCGGCGCCCACCCCAGGCTTTGACTGCGGTGCGGCGGAGAAGACGGTAGAGCACTGGATCTGCGCCAGCCCCGAACTCATGCAGGCCGATGAGCGCCTGACCCATGCCTACCGCACCGCGCAGGCCAAGCCCGACGGCGATGCGGCAATCGCGGCCCTGCGTGCGGCGCAACTGCGGTGGCTGCGCCAGCGCAACCGCTGTGAAGACGTGGCGTGTGTGGCGGCTGCGTACCAGCAACGCACAGAAGATTTGCAGGCTTCCAACCGGCGTGTGCGGGTGCTGGATGCGAAGGGCATCGCCCCGGTGTTTACACGCACGCTGCCGCACATCAATGACACGGTAGGGGTGTTGAACATTGCGCTGCGGCGTGCACAGCCTGCGGCGTTCCAGGTCGAGCTGTATGTCCATCACGCCGATGCGCGCCCTTGGACATCTGGAGGCCCCGGCGTGCGCATGATGTGCTGGCCGCCTGACCGTCGCGAAGGCTACGCTTCGCGGTTTGAATACACCACGCGCTCATGGGGCGATGCGTTTCGCCCCGCAGAACGCGCAGGCCAGCGCGGCTACATCCTGCTGCGCTTTGTGCTTGGCAAGGATCTGCCGCTGAACGAAGACATCCTGTGCCACTTGGCGCTGACCGAATGGCTGCTCGAGCGGCCCAGCCAGCTCCACATCACCGAAGCCCAGCCCTGACGCTGTGCCCACCCGATAGCTCCCATGACCTCACCCCTTACCGACGAAATCCTTCAGCGGCTTGAAGCACTGGAAATCAAGGCCAGCTTCACAGAAGACCTGTTGGATCAGCTGAACCTGACCATTTACCAGCAGCGGCAACTCATCGACCGGCTCACGCACGAAGTCATCCAGCTGCGCCAGCAGGCGCCCGAGGCCGGCTCCAACGGCCCGCGCAATTTGCGAGACGAGCTTCCCCCGCACTATTGAGCGCCGGGGCGGGTGGCCCGGCCGCCGGCTCACCAGGTTCCCAGTGGCCGCCGCGCTCGCGCGTTGCGTACCCGCGCCAACTCTGGGGTGTGCTCTGTAATTCATCGCCGCTCCGCGTTAGGATGCAACGCTTGTTTTGCATTCCACCAGGGCACCCCTTTCTATGCCGCCTGTCGTCAACCATAACGACCCCAGCATGCGCCGCATGGTGCAGGTGGCTGGCTGGCTGGGTGGCCGTGGTGGTGGGCGCTTTGGTGGCCCTGCTCCTGTTGCGCGAAGAGCAACCCCAGTGGAGCCGCCTTGCGCTGAACCTGTGCGTGGCCGGTGTAGGGGCCACCACCTTGGTGGCGCTGCACCTGGGGCGGCAGGCGCTGGCTGCCCGGTTGCTGGTGTGGGGCGTGTGGGTGGTCGTGTCGCTGGTGGCTGCCAGCAATGGCGGCATCAACAGCCCCAACCTGCTCATCTACCCCGTTCTGATCGTGTTGTGTGGCTGGCTGCTGGGCGGCCGCTCCACCATGGGTTTGCTGGCGGTCACAGGCGGTTTGTTTGCATTTTTCCTGTGGGCTGATCTGCATGGGGCGCTGCCCGCCATGCGCCCCCACAACCGATGGGCGTATGCGGTGTACCTGGCAGGCATTGTGGGGCTCACGGCGGCAGCTACGCTGCTCTCGCGCAAAAGCTACCTCCGGCGGGTGCATGAGGCCCAAACCATGGCCCAAGACCTGAAGGCCCGCGACGCCGAACTGCGCAAGCTGCTGCGCGTGGTGGAGCAAAGCCCTGAGAGCACGGTCATCACCGATCTGGACGGGCGCATCGAATTTGTGAACGATGCCTTTTTGGCGCGCACCGGCTATGCCCGCCATGAAGTGCTGGGCCGGCTGAGCAGTGAGGTGTCCGCCAACGGCCTGGGGCCCACGCAATGGCAGGGCATGCGCGAGACCCTGGAGCGTGGCGAGTCCTGGGCGGGCGAGCAAAGCAATTTGCGCAAAGATGGGGCGGTGATCAGCGAGTCCGTGGTGGTGGCCCCTATCCGCCAGCCAGACGGGCGCATCACCCACTATGTCGAGCTCAAGCAGGACGTGAGCGACCGCAAGCGGGCCGCGCAAGAGATTCACCGGCTTGCGCATTACGACTCGCTCACCAGCCTGCCCAACCGGTCCATGCTCATTGAGCGGCTGGCCAGCCTGCAGGCCCGCCACCAGCGCTCGGGCGACGATGTGCACGTCTTGCTGCTGCTGGATCTGGATCGGTTCACCAACTTCAACGATGCCCGAGGTAGCGAGATGGGCGACCGGCTGCTGTGCGCCGTGGCCTTGCGGCTGGCCGAGCTGCTGGGCCCGCACGATTTGCTGGTTCGTGTGGCGGGGGACGAGTTTGGCATTGTGCTGCACGACCTGGGCATCGACGCCACCGTGGCAGGCCGCCGTGCCCTGGCGTTCGCCGACCAGATCCAGCAAGCCTTTGTGCGCCCCCTGGCTTTGGGCGACTCTGGCGAAGAGGCCCAGCTGGGATTGAGCATGGGCCTGACGCTGTACCCGCAAGGGGTGGATGACACGCCGCTGGCTGCCATGGGGCGCGCGGGCACCGCGCTGCACCGGGCCAAGCATGCGGGCGGCGCCCGGTCGGCCTTTTTTGAGCAGGGCATGGGCGCGGCGGCGGCCCAGCGCTTTCAGGTGGAGCGGGACCTGCGCCACGCCATCGGCGCGCAAGAGCTGCGGCTTTATGTGCAGCCCCAGGTGAATGTGCGTGGCCAGGTGACGGGCGTGGAGGCCCTTGTGCGCTGGCAGCACCCGCGCGATGGCCTGTTGACGCCGGGTGCGTTCATTCCGCTGGCGGAGGAGTCCGACCTGATCGTGAGCCTGGGTGAATGGGTGCTGGCGCAGGCCTGTGCCGTGGTGGCGCAGCCCGACTTCAGCCGGCGTCGCCTGCGCATGTCCGTCAACCTCAGTGCCCGGCAGTTTCGCGAGGATGGCTTTGTGCCCAGCCTGCGGGCCTTGCTGCGTACCACGGGCGCAGACCCCACGCTGCTCACGCTGGAAGTCACCGAAGGTCTGGTAATTGATGACTTTGACGATGTGGTGTCGAAAATGCGCGAACTCGTCGCCCTGGGCGTGGAATTTGCGCTGGATGATTTCGGCACGGGCTACTCGTCGCTGGTGTACCTCAAACGCCTGCCGATCCAGGAGCTGAAGATCGACCGCTCGTTTGTGAACGAGGCCCCGAGCAACGAGGACGACGACGCCCTGGTAGAGGCCATCTTGACCGTTGCCAGCCAGTTTGGCTTGCGTGTTGTGGCCGAAGGGGTGGAGACACGCAGGAGCAGGTGGATTTTCTCGCCCAGCGCGCACCCGCCATGGTCTACCAGGGCTACCTTTTTGGGCACCCCGAGCCTGTGGACCAATGGATGGCCCGACAGACTCCCGAAATGCTCCAAGGCCCACGGCCGCATTGAGCGGAGTACGCGGGCCGCTGGGTGCTGCTGGGTGCTGCTCTGCAGGTTTAGGCGATTTGATGCCAAACCAGTGCCTAAGCCTTGATTTAAAAGCGCAAGCAGCTATTAAAAAGGTAGCAATTGGTCCTTTGTTAGCCGCCTTGGCGCCGTGGGTGTCGGTGACCAGCAGGCTGACGTCAAGGCAAAGCGCCGTTACCAGTGCAACGGTTCCGCCTCACCCAGCCAGAAAATCCAGCGCCCTGTCTCGGTATACGGCGAAGTGCTGATCGCAAAGGGGTCCATGCCTGCCCCCAACTGCCGCAGCCACACCACATAGCCGCTGTGGCTGGCGGCGACGATGGTGGAACCATCGGGTGACGTGTCCAGCGCGTTCAAAGCGCCGCCAATGTGGTGGTGCCACAGCAGTTGTCCGTCGTCGCTGAGCGCATGCAGGTAGCCTGCCGCATCGCCTTCCATCACCGTGCCCCGCAGCGTGGCCGTGGCATCCACCCGCCAGCTGTGGCGATGAAACGGCTGCAGCGCGGCAGCGCCTGGGAACGATGGGTACTCATGGAGGCCGCCCCCAGTGCCTTCGGGCGGCAGATGCAACACCCCGGTACGGCCCGTGTACAGGTGGCAGGAATGGGCCAGCAGCCGGGTGCTGTCGTGGGTGAACGTGGCGTGGTGGGCACAGGCCGAAAGCGGTGCCCACCGGCCCAGCACCTCGCCACGCGGGTTGAGCAAGAGGTGTTGGCTGCCCTGGTCGCCCACGGCGATGAAGCGCTCGTCGGGTGACAGCGCCATGTGCAGCAGGGGCTGTGCCTGTGGCTCTTGCGCATCTGGGTGCTCAGGGGCATCGGCTGCTTCGTCGCTTTCCGCTCTGGGGTACAGCTGTTGCGCTGCATCGGGTGTCAGCAGGTACACACCGGTAGCGTCGCGCCACAGAACGCGCAAACCATCGTTGAAGGGCAGGATCTCGTCACTCTCTACAGTCCCTGGCCTTGCGGCTTTGGCGTGGTGGGGCAGGTGCAAGCGGGTGATCACCGGCCCATCCCAGCCCGCGTGGGTGGTGACTTGGTGACCGTCGAACTTGGCAAAGCATTGCCGGTTGGGAGAGCGCCCCGCACCGTGCAAACCTTCCACCACCGTCGCCTGCAGGCCCTGCAACAGCCACCAGTGCGTGCCGTGCAGGCCACCTTGGGCCACCCGCACCACGGCGCGGTCGTCGTCCAGCAGCAGCACGGGGCCTGCGGGTTGGCCCGCCCGGTAGGCATGGGCCGCCAGCGCATCGGGGGCAAAGGCAAAGCGCTGCCGAAAGCGTGCTGCCAGGTTCGCATCGGCATGGCGGTGTACTTCGCGCGCCAGTTGCAAGACGGCTTCGGCATCCGCTGCGCGCGGGTCGTCCAGGGCTGGCATGGCGTCTGCCGCAGCGCCAAACAGCGAAAGGTCTGTATCCGCCGCAGCGTGCTCCATTGCCTGCAAAGGGGGGGCGTCGGCAGCGGCGAGTTGGGCGCGGGCTTGCTGCGCGTAGGCCTGGCCTGTGGCTTGCCACTGGCCCGAGCGCTGCATCCACTCGGCGCCGAAAACGGCGGTATCGGGAATATTGGGTGCCAACGGCGGCACGGTGAGCAGTTGCGCTGCGGGGTGCTGCGGTGGCTGGGCCTCGTGGGCCATGGCTGCCGTCAGGCGCTCGATGTGCGTTTGCGCCTGTCGGTACAAGCGCAGCAGGCGCGCCAGGTGGTCTGCCGCGTCGGGTGGAATGGGCGTGCGCGGCTCGCTTTGCCGCTGGCTGTACGCTACCCGCAGCAGCGGCGGGCCTTCGCGGGCTTCCTCAATGTCGATCTGGTAGGCGCTGTGGGCGTTGTCAGGCGCATCGCCGGGGCCGTCTTCGCCGTTTTTCCAGCTCAGCTTGAAAGCGCGGCCCCATGGCTCGCCCTGGTGCAGGCAGGGCTGGCGTGCGCCCATCCAGAACTGGCCTACCCACAGGCCGTTTTTTTCGCTGTCCCACCAGTCGTTGTAGCGCTCGGTGAACAGGGGCGTGGACGTGAGGGCCGTGAGGCGCGCAGGGGTGATTTCTTCATGCAGGGCCGCCCACAACGGGTGGTGCGCGCGTGCCTGGGCGGTGCCTTTGCGCACATAGTCCAGCACCCCGCGCCACGCTTGCTGGCAGGCCCGCTGGGCGGCGGGGTCTGCGCCATCTTCATCACCCAACGCCAGCGGGGCCCATGCACCGGCAACGCCTTGCTCATAGGGGCGGTACAGCACCACCAACCCTGGTGTGCTGCCCGTGCTGCGGGCATTGAGCACCACAGGGTGTTGCCCGCCATGGCGCTTGAACAGGCGCTGGAGCCGGCTCCACCCGCCGCCCAGCCAGCCCTGCGCGGGCTCGGGGCTGTCCACCCCCAGGTAAAAGTCCCATTGTTTCCATACGGTGATGAAAACGCTGTCCTGCCGCGCATCGCCGTCGCTGTCTACATGTTTGCGGCACAGCGAAAAGTCGGTCTGCCCAAACCAGCCTTCGGCCGTGAATTGCTTGGGTGCGATCAGGGGTGACTGCACAGCGGCCCTGATATTGGCCACGCTGATGGATTCGTCCTGGAAAAAGGAGGGGACAGGCGGCAGCAGTGCATGCACTGCGGCGGTGGGCTGCGTCACAGGCTGCTGCGCCCTGGCGGCTTCCACCAGCGCGGGGGCGTTCAGCATCTCGGCCAGGCTGCCTGTTCCGGCATTGTCGGCATCCAGGTACGGGGGGGGACCACCAGGCCCAGCGTTTCATGGTCCGCAGGCTGCCAAAGCGCCGAATCACCCGCTGGGTCTGCATCTTGCAGCGTGAAGTCAAAGCTGGGCGGTTGGTTCCACTGCGGTGCATACCCGCGCGTGAACAGTCCCACCTGCGCAGTGGATTGGCCCAGCACCGTAAGGCCACCGGGCGCGCCATCGCCCCACAGCAATGTGTGTACCGACAGGTTGCCTTGCACATGCAGCTGGCCTTGGCGCAGCAGGGCGCAGTGCACCTGGGCATCGCCCATCACCAGCGCATGTACGGCGGGGCTCGATGGTTCAGCCGCGCTGGCAGGGGTGTGCCAGCCGCCCGTCAGTGCCCCTTGCAGGCGCAAATGGCCGTCCACCCACAGCAGGGCACCGCCGGGGTGGGTCGCACTGCCATCCAGCGCGGTGGAGGGCAGGGGGGGCAGCCATTGCCCGTCGCTCGACAGGGTGGTGACCAGATCAAGCGCCGCCATGTCCAGGTCGCCCTCCACCCACCACACCGGCAGCGTGGCCCAGCGCTCGGGGGCTTGTTCCAGGCGCTGCGCCAGCCAGCAGGTGGCAGGCAGCCGGTGGGCCAGCGATGCCAGGGTGGTGAGCTTGACCGAGGGAAATGCCATGGAGCGAAAGCGGTGTTCAGAAGCGAAGGCGCATCGTAGCCCTTCCAAGTCGTCAAAACTCCGGGGGCGCCGTCATGAGCGCACGGGGGGCGGGGCCGAGGAGTTGTTCAGCCATTGCCAGGGCCAGTCGGCTTGCAGACGTTGCCAGTCCATGCCGGGCGCCTCTGGCACTTCGGGGTTATTGGGGCAGGCGGCCACGCTGCTGCCTGGCGCGGGTTGCAGTGGCAAACCGCTGTGCAGGTGCAGCATCTCGCCAGTCAACGGGTGCGGCAGGCTCAGGCGCAGTGCATGCAGCCACAGGCGCTGCTGGCCCAGGCGCTGGGCCCACCAGCGGTTCAGCGGGCCCTTGCCGTGGGTGGCATCGCCAATGATGGGGTGCGCCAGGTGCTTGAGATGGCGGCGTATCTGGTGGCGCCGCCCCGTGGTGGGCACGGCCTCCACCAGCGAGGCGCGGGTGGTGGCAAAGCGCGGGTCGCTGGCTTCGGGCAGCGTCAACTGCGCCAGCGTGCGAAACCGGGTGTGGGCGCTTTGCACGGGGGCGCTGGGTGGGGCATCGTCGGGGCGCAGGGGGTGGTCTACCTCCACAGCCGGGGGCGCCCAGCCGCGCACCATGGCGATGTAGACCTTGTGCGTGGCCTGGTTCTCAAACGATTGGGAAAGCGCCCGGGCCGCGTCGCTGTGCAACGCCATCACCAGCACGCCGCAGGTGCCTTTGTCCAGCCGGTGCACCGGGAAGACGTGTCGGCCCAGCTGGTCGCGCAGGGTCTGCATCACAAAGCGGGTTTCGCCCGCGTCCAGCCCCGTGCGGTGCACCAGCCAGCCCGCGGGCTTGTACACGGCGACCAGATGGTCGTCTTGCCAGAGGATGTGCAGGGGCTGGGGCATGGGGGAAGGTGTTGGGATAACAAGCCAAATCATAGCCCCGCGCCCGTCCATCAAGCGCGAGCTGCTATCAAAATTGAAAACCGGTTGGAGGGGATGATGGGGCTTTGGGACACGCGGTGCGCTGGCACACGCGACAATCGGGGCAATGAGCAAATCCATTCTTCCCCTGCAACTGCTGGTGGCGCCCAGCAAAGACGATCCCTCTGTTCTGGTTCTGTACCACGGCCGTGGCTGCCCTGACGGCTTTGGCGCGGCCTTGGCAGCCTGGCTTTACTACGGCGACCAGGCCGAATACGTGGGCCTGGACCATGGCGATGTGCAAACCGTGGACGACTTGCCGCCGCTGCAAGGGCGCACGGTGTACATCCTCGACTTCTCTTTCTCTGCCGAGATCCTGGCCGCCATCGATGAGCGCGCGGCCAAGCTCGTCATGCTGGACCACCACAAGAGCGCTGCTGAAAAGCTCACCGGCTTCGCATGCCGCTGCGGTGTGGTGCATTTCGACATGAACAAGTCGGGCGCCCGGCTGGCGTGGGAGTTTTTCCACCCCGACGAACCCGTGCCCGCGCTCTTGCAGTACGTGGAAGACCGTGACATCTGGAAGTGGGAATTTGCGCAGAGCGCTCCGTTCCTGTCGGCACTGGACATGGAGCCCAAAACCTTCGAGCGCTGGAAGGAGATGACCCGCTTCACCCCCGAGCAGCTCGACGCCTTCATGGCCCGTGGCGCCGCCATGGACGAGAAATTCCGCAAGATGGCGCACGACATTGCCGAGGGCGCGCAGCCGCTGGTGTTCAACGGCGTTGCCGGGCTGATGGTGAACGCCCCCGGCATGTTCCACAGCCTGGTGGGCGACATTCTTTCGGCCAAGACGGGCACCTTCGCCCTGATGTGGAGCGCCACCGACAAGGGCGTGAAGGCCGGGCTGCGGGCCCAGCGCAATTTTGATTGCATCGCCCTCGCTGAAAGCATGGGCGGTGGTGGCCATGCCCAGGCCTGCGGGTTTCGCATGCCGGTAGCCCGGTTGCCCGAATTGCTGACCGGCGTGTTCAACGCCTGATGGTGAAAAGGCCCACGGTGTGAACCGTGGGCCTTTGTCAGAGCTGTTTCAGACCTCTTTCAGGCCTGTTCTTGCGCCCGCTGGCGGGGCAGGTGGCGCTTGACGGCCGGGCGGTGCAGGCGCTGCTTGGGGTCCACGCCCTCGGGCAATTCGCTGGCGCGCTGCAACTGAATGTGCGCCACCAGACCGCCTGTACTGGCGTTGGCCAGCGCAAAGATGCCGCCCATGCGCTGCACCGTCTTGTCCACAATCGACAAGCCCAGCCCTGCACCTGCTGCCGCCGTGCGGGCGGAATCGCCCCGGAAGAAGGGCTTGGTGAGGTTGGAGAGCTGCTCGGGCGGCACGCCGGCGCCGTGGTCGCGCAGCTTGAGCAGCACCCAGTTTTCGCGGCCCTTGGCAGCAATTTCCACACTGGTCACGCCCGTGTCGGCCGTCTTGCCATAGCGGCGGGCGTTTTCCAGCAGGTTTGAAATCACCCGTGCCAGTTCCACCTCATCGGCCAGCACGTTCAGGTCCTCGGGGATGTGCATGGTGATTTGCAGCTCCCGGTGGTCTTGCACGGCGTACACGCAGGACGACACCACGGCGTGCAGGTTCACCGGCGTGAGCGTCACATGGTCTGGGCGGGCGTAGTCCAGGAACTTGTCGATGGTGGCGTCGAGCTGAACGATGTCGGCCACCATGTGTTCGCGGGCGATGTCGTCCATCACGCTCATTTCGGTCTCGAGCCGCAGGCGCGCCAGGGGCGTGCGCAGGTCGTGCGAAATGCCGGCCAGCATCACGGCGCGGTCTTGTTCCAGCTTGGCCAGCTTTTGTGCCATGCGGTTGAAGCCGATGTTCACCTCGCGGATTTCGCTGGTCACCACCTCTTCGTCCAGGTGGCTGGCGGCGAAGTCTCCGTCTTTGACGCGGTTGGCGGCGTACGACAGCTGCTTGAGCGGGCGGTTGATCAGCCGCGCAATCGCCGCAGCCCCGGCCAGCGACAGCGCCCCGGTGGTGATGAGCCAGATCAGCCAGGTGCGCCCGCCCGCAGGGCTGAAGCGCGAGCGGTCCATCAGCAGCCAGTTGGGGTCGCCATTGATGTTGAAGCCCACCCACAGGCCGTTCTCGCCATTCACGCTCTGGGCCACGATGGTGTCGGGCCCGAGGCGCCGGGTCAACTCTTCGGTCAGGCGGTTGCCCAGTGCGCCGCTTTCCAGCAGCGTGAATTTGTCGCCGGGCTCGCGGGGAAGAATGCGCACACCTTCCTGGTCGGCCATCGTCTTGATGAGCGAAACCCGCGCAATCGCGTCGGAGTGCACCAGCGCTGCGCGGCTGAGGTTGACCAGCGAGGCAATCTGCTGCGCCGTGTGCAGCGTGCGGGGCTCAAACTCCAGCGCCCGCAAGGTTTGCAGCCAGGCCAGAATGCTGCCCACCAGCAGCAGCGCCAGCAAAAAGAACGTGCGCCAAAAAAGATTCAGCCCCACGCGGGCACGTTGCTCGCGCGTGGCGCGCAGCGACGATTCCAGCGGTGCAGGGCTGGTCACATCGGCTGCGGGTCCTTCAGGTTTGCGCCTGCGGGCCCGTGGTTTGCCTTCAGGCTGGGTCATCGGGATCAGCTCGTTCCGTCCGGTACAAACACGTAGCCCACGCCCCACACGGTCTGGATATAGCGGGGTGCCGCTGCATCCACTTCCACCAGCTTGCGCAGGCGCGAGACCTGTACGTCCAGGCTGCGGTCAAACGGCTCGAACTCACGGCCGCGTGCCAGCAATGCCAGCTTTTCGCGCGACAGCGGCTGGCGTGGGTGGCGCACCAGGGCCTTGAGCATGGCGAATTCGCCAGTGGTCAAGGGCAGCTCTTCACCATTGCGCTGCAGGGCGCGGGTGCCCAGGTCGAACGTGAAGGGGCCGAAGGTGACCACTTCGTTGTCGCCCGAAGGTGCGCCGGGAGCTTCATGTGCAGGGCGGCGGCGCAGCACGGCGTGGATGCGGGCCAGCAGTTCGCGGGGGTTGAAGGGCTTGCCCAGGTAATCGTCGGCGCCTACTTCCAGGCCCACGATGCGGTCCACGTCCTCGCCCTTGGCGGTGAGCATGATGATGGGGGTGCGGTCGTTGGCGGCACGCAGGCGGCGGCAGATCGACAAGCCGTCTTCGCCGGGCATCATCAGGTCCAGCACGATGATGTCTACGGTTTCGCGCAGCAGCAGGCGATTGAGCGCCTTGCCGTCTTCAGCGACCATCACTTCAAACCCTTCCTGGGTCAGGTAGCGGCGCAGCAGATCGCGGATGCGGGCATCGTCATCTACCACCAAAACTTTGTCGGTACGGTTGGGTGTAGTGGGCATATTTGATCTCGGGTCCAATTTGTAACAGAGCCGATTCTGACCATGTTGAGCGCCGAAGTTCGCGTTTTTCCCTTGGGTTTGACCAACTGTTACAAGTTTTGCCCAATCGTCAACCCCGTCTGACACCGCGTGGCGACTTGTGCCTACACACTGTCTGATCAGGGTCTGGCTAGCGTGCTGGAAATGGCTTCAGCGCGCGGCGTCAGACCGATTTTTGAGAAAGTGAATTCATGAAGAATGCTATTCGTTTGGTAGCTGCCAGCGCTTTGCTGATGAGCGCTGGGGCCGTTTTTTCTCAACAAGCCGCACCGGTGGCTGCCGTGGCCGCAGAGCCGCGCAATGTGGTGCAACTGTCGGCCGCCGGCATGGTGCAGGTCGAGCAGGACATGCTGAACATCACCCTCATGGCGAACAAGGAAGCCCCCACGCTGGCTGCCGCCCAGACCCAGCTCAAGCAGGCCCTGGATGAAGCCCTGGCGCAAGCCAAGGCCGGCGCCCAGCCGGGGCAGATGGATGTGTCCACGGGCACGTTCAGCCTGTACCCCCGCTACGGCAAAGACCAGAAGGTGCTGGGATGGCAAGGCCGGGCAGAGCTGCGGCTGGAAGGGCGCGACTTTGGGCGCATCACCGGCATGGCGGGCAAGATCCAGTCGATGGCGGTGAGCGATGTGTCGTTTGGCCTGTCGCGCGAGGCGCGGGCCAAGGCCGAGGGCGAGGCGCAGTCGCAGGCGATTGAGCAATTCAAGGCCCGTGCGGCAGAACTGTCGAAGGCGTTTGGCTTTGCCAGCTACGGCCTGCGCGAGGTGAGCGTGTCTGGCTCGGGCATCAGCGTGGTGCCGCAGGGCATGCGGATGGCCCGCGAAAAGATGGCATCCTTCGCATCTGACGCGCCAGTGCCCGTGCAGCCAGGGCGCGAGCAGGTAAGCATCAGCGTCTCTGGCACGGTGCAGATGCGCTGAGCGCTGGCGGGTGGGCTGGCCCCGGGCCTCAGCCTTGTGCTGCGCGCAGCGCGTCGTCCACCTCGGCCTGGGTGGTGGGACGCACCACGCGGGCCACTTCCTGCCCGTTTTTCAAAACCACCAGCGTGGGCCAGAGCTTGACCTTGTAGCTGCGGCCCAGCCGCTGGCCGGGGCCGTCTTCCACCTTGATGTGGGCGGTTTCCTGGTCTTTCAAAGCGTGCTCGATGAACGGCTGGGCGCGCAGGCAATGGGGGCACCAGGGCGTGCCAAATTCCAGCACGGTGGTGCCGGGCAGGGCGTCTACCGCGTCGCGTGTGGGCGGCTGGGGCAGGTGGGTAGCGGCGTAGGGCATGGGGTGTTGTTTCTCAAAGCAAAGGCCAAAAGCACTTTGTACCGCCAGGGGGGCTATAGGCTCGTCAGACAGGGGCGCAAACTGCCAGCAGCCTGCCAGCGTGTTGCCTGTGCTGCTTTTGCGCTTTTGAACAGGCTCTCAGATCACCCCGTCAAACACCATCACATCCACCGCATCGCCCACAGCCACGTTGCCCTGCTGGTGGTGCAGCACGATGAGCCCATTGGCCTGCACCATGGAGCTGAGCACGCCCGAGCCCTGGTTACCCGTGGTGCGCACTTGCAGGCTGCCGTCCGGCCCGGTGGTGACGGTGCCGCGCTGGTATTCGGTGCGGCCCGGCTTTTTGCGGATGGCTTCGGTGCTGGTGGCGCGCAGCAGCGGCGGCGCTGTGCGCGTGCTGCCCATCATGCGCAGCAGGGCGGGGCGCACAAAGGCCAGAAAGGTCACCATCACCGCCACCGGGTTGCCCGGCAGGCCAAACAGCACCGCACCGCCTTTGCTGGCATTGATATCATTTTGATAGCTGCCAGCGCTTGCTGGTTGTGCGCTGGAGCCTGTTTTGGCTTGAAGGCCTGAGGCAGCAATGCGCCCCACGGCCATGGGGCGGCCGGGGCGCATGGCAATGCGCCAGAAGGCCACGTCGCCCAGCTTTTTCATCATGGCGCGGGTGTGGTCGGCCTCGCCCACGCTCACGCCGCCGCTGGTGATGATGGCGTCTGCGCGCTGCGCGGCTTCGGTGAAGGCGGCTTCCAGCAGGGCGGGGTCATCGCGCACCACGCCCATATCGATCACTTCCACGCCCAGGCGGGTGAGCAGGCCAAACACCGTGTAGCGGTTGCTGTCGTACACGGCGCCTTCGCGCGGGGGCTCACCCAGGCTCAGGATTTCGTCGCCAGTCGAAAAATACACCACACGCAGCCGCCGCGACACGGTCACGGTTTTGAGCCCCAGGCTTGCCACCAAGCCCAGCGCGGCTGGGGTGAGCAATTCACCACGGGCCAGCGCCACGCCGCCTTCCATCAAGTCTTCGCCCTTGAAGCGGCGGTTGTCGCCCAGGCGCAGCACATCGGGGGCGATGGTGATCTGGTCGCCCTGGGCGGTGGTGAACTCTTGCGGCACCACGGTGTCCAGCCCGGCGGGCATGATGGCGCCGGTCATGATCTTCACGCACTCGCCTGCGTTCACTGTGCCCGTCCACGCCTTGCCCGCCAGGGCCGTGCCCACGCTGCGCAGCGTGAGGGGCTGGCCGGGCACCAGCTGGCTGCCGGCAAAGGCGTAGCCGTCCATGGCCGAGTTGTCGTGTGGCGGCACGCTGATGGGGGAAATCACATCCTGCGCCAGCACACGGCCCAGGGCTTCAAAAATGCCCACTTCTTCCGTGCCTGCCACGGGCTGCACCAGCTGGTGCAAAAACGCGTTGACCTGGTCGGCGTGCAAGGCTTGGGGATCGTAGCCCTGCAGTTCGGCAGCAATTTGGGCGATGGTTTTCATGTTGGTTCGGTCAATTCAGGAAGGCAAGGCGCACGCATGGCGCCGCCGGGGCGCTGCGGCTCAGGGGGCGGTGCGCTCCAGCGCCTGCAGTTCGGCCAGCGTGTTGGCGTTGAAAAAGGCTTTGGGGTCATCGCCCGGTGTGTCAAACGGCACGGTCACGCAGCGGTGCTGGGCGGTCCAGGCGTCAATTTTGCGACCGCCCGCCTGGGTGAAGCGCACCAGGCTTTCGAGCAGGTCTACGCGCAGCAGGCAAAACACCGGCTGGGGTCGCACGCTGATATGGCCCGTGCCGTCGTCTTCGGGGGCGGCGGCCATGGCAATGTCGGCCTGTTGTTCATCGGCCGCCTGGGCCAGGCGGCTGGCCAGGTCCAGCGGAAAAAGCGGGGTGTCGCACGGCACGGTGAGCAGCCAGGGCGTTTCGCAGTGTTCCAGCCCGGTCAGAAAGCCGGCCAGGGGGCCTGCGTAGTCGTTGTTGGCGTCGGGCCACACCGGTGCGCCAAATGATTCGTAGGCGGCCAGGTTGCGGTTGGCGTTGATGAGCGAAACCCCCACCTGCATCTGCAGCCGCATCAGCGTGTGCAGCGCCAGTGGCAGGCCGCGAAAGGTTTGCAGCCCCTTGTCTACCCCGCCCATGCGCGAGCCGCGCCCGCCGGCCAGGACGAGTCCGGTGATGTCTAGCGTGTCAATCATCAAGAGGCCTTTGAAAAGAGAAAGAAGCGAGCCCTCGATTGTGCAGGCTGCTTTGCAGACCCAAGGCGCCGAGGGTCTACGGCCCGCGCAGCCGCCTAGCCTCCGATGTAGCTCATCTCCACCCGGCGCGCGCCCTGCGAGCTGTCTGCGGGCAGGGTGCTGCGCAGTTCGGAATAGCGGTCACTGCGTTGCTGCCAGATGGGCGCAATGGCTGCGGCAATGTCTGCGTCACCGGCACCGCCGCGCAGCAGCGAGCGCAGGTCGTAGCCTTGCGAGGCAAACAGGCACAGGTACAGCTTGCCCTCGGTGGAGAGGCGGGCGCGATTGCAGTCGTGGCAGAAAGCCTGCGTCACGCTGCTGATGACGCCCACTTCACCCAGGGCTGGGTCGTGCTGGCCGCTGGCGTCGGCATAGCCCCAGCGCTCGGCGGTTTCGCCGGGGCTGCTGGGCTCCAGCGGCACCAGGGGCAGTTCAGCGCGCAGGCGCTCGATCAATTGGGCCGAGGGCAGCACTTCGTCCATGCGCCAGCCGTTGGTGGCGCCTACGTCCATGTATTCAATGAAGCGCAGCGTGGTGCCCGTGCCGCGAAAGTGGCGCGCCATGGGCAGAATTTCGTGGTCGTTGGTGCCGCGCTTGACCACCATGTTCACCTTGATGTGCGACAGCCCAGCCGCGTGCGCGGCCTCGATGCCCGCCAGCACGTCGGCCACCGGAAAGTCCACATCGTTCATGCGGCGAAACACCGCATCGTCCAGTCCGTCCAGGCTCACGGTCACGCGGTTCAGCCCGGCTTCTTTGAGCGAGCGCGCCTTGCGCGCCAGCAGCGAGCCGTTGGTAGTCAGGGTGAGGTCCGGCGCCTTGCCATCCACCGTGCGCAGCTGTGCCAGTTGGGCAATCAGCTCTTCGATATTCTTGCGCAGCAGGGGTTCGCCGCCTGTGAGGCGAATCTTGCGCACCCCGTGCGCCAGGAACAGCGAGGCCAGCCGGGTGATTTCTTCAAAGCTCAGCAGCGCGCTGTGCGGCAGGTACGGGTAGTCCTTGTCGAACACTTCCTTGGGCATGCAGTAGTTGCAGCGGAAGTTGCAGCGGTCGGTCACGCTGATGCGCAGATCGCGCAGAGGGCGCCCCCGGGTGTCCACCAGCAAGCCAGTTGCTGGAGAAGGGTGCAGAGGTACCTGGGCCACCAGGTCGGCGTGGCGCTGGTCCACCAGGGGAATGACACGTTCAGCCATGGGCGGGATTGTGCCCCAAGGCCTTCACTGGGCGGGGTACCCGCACTGGATTGTCTTGATCCGCATCAAGGGATTGGTGGTTGGCGGCGTGCGGATCTTCGCTGCTGCGCGCTGGCATTGCATTGATCTGTCGCAAGGGGGGGGGCTGGTTTGACATTGTCATGACAATTCTCTGCATTTCGGGAAACATTCTTTCACCCTAATTGCATAGAAAGCCCTACTGCCATGACCTGTCGTAATCAACCCGTCGTTTCCTGTTCCCACCAACGTCGGCGCATGGTGCAGTGGGTGGCTGCCGGGGTGGTTCTGCCCACCTGGGCCGCCACGGCGCAAGCGCAAATGGCGCTTTCTGCGGCCATCAACGTGTCGGGCTCGTTCCGCGCGCTCTCGCAGCGCATGGCCAAGGCCTATTGCCAGCAGCACCTGCAGGTGATGCCCGTGGCGGCGCTGGATGTGCTGGCCAAGGTGCGCAAGCAGGCACAGGCCGGCGCTGCCGACTTGGCCAAGGGCTCCACGGCGGGCGCCTGGCCCGCAGATTTGAGCCGCCAGCTTGAAGAGGTGCAAAAGCAGTACACCGTGCTCAACACCCTGACGGCGACTGCGCCTTCCAAGGCCTCTGCCGCCGCCGTGGCCGAGCAGGCCGACCGCATGATGACCGCTGCCCAGACGGCAACCGAATCGCTGGAGAAACTGGCCCGCGCCCCCAGCGCCAAGCTGGTGGGCATGGCCGGGCGCCAGCGCATGCTGTCGCAGCGCATGGCCAAGCAGTACTTTTTGCTGGCAGCGGGTGTGGACCCCAAGGCGTCGCAGACCCAGATGAACGCCGACGCTGCAGAGTTCAAGCAGGCTCTGCAGGCCCTGGCGGCAGCGCCGGTGTCTACCCCCGCCATTCGCACCGAGCTGGAACTGGGGCAGGCCCAGTGGCTGTTTTTTGAAGCCGCCATGCGCCGCCACCCCGATACCAAGGGCATGGAAGCCGTGGCCACCACCAGCGAACGGCTGCTGGAGGTGATGGATCGGCTCACTTCCCTGTACGACGCGGCCCTGCGCGAAGTGCTGGGCTGAAGCCACGCAAGGCGCCAGCTCTGCCCCGGGCAGATCAAACGCAGCGGGCGCCGTCCACCTCGATGCACACGCCGCTGATGAAGGCGGCTTCGTCGCTGGCGAGGTAGAGCGCGGCGTTGGCCACATCCTGCGCGGTGGAAAAGCGCCCCAGCGGAATGGTGGCCAGGAACTTGGCGCGGCGGGCATCGTCCACCGGGCCACCCGCAAACTCGGCCGCCAGGCCAGTGTCGGGATTGAACACCGGGTTCAGGCAGTTCACGCGGATGTTGTCGGGCCCCAGTTCCGCCGCCATCGACTTGCTGGTGGTGATGACCGCACCCTTGGAGCCGTTGTACCAGGTCAGGCCGGGGCGGGGCCGCAGCCCGGCGGTGGAGGCAATGTTGATGATGCTGCCCCCACCCGCACGGCGCAGTGCAGGCACGGCATGGATGGCGCTGAGGTAGATGCTCTTGACGTTGATGGCGTACACCTTGTCGAACTCGTCTTCGCTCACCTCCAGCATGGGGCGGTTGCGGTGCGTCCAGCCTGCGTTGTTCACCACCACATCGAGCTTGCCAAACAGGCGCTCGGCCTCGGCCACCATGGCCTGGACCTGGGCAGACTGCGTCACGTCCGCCTGGAAGAACGCTGCCTTGCCGCCCGCAGCGGTGATCTCTGCCACCACACGCTGGCCGCCTGTGGTGTTGATGTCATTGACCAGCACCTGGGCACCTTCTTGCGCCAGACGTTTGGCAATGCCTTCGCCAATGCCGTTGCCGGCGCCGGTGACGATGATGGATTTGTTTTGCACGCGCATGGCTGTCTCCTTTGTGTTTGCTCTGTTTTTGATAGCTGCTTGCGCTTGATGGATAAGCGCTAGAAGCTCTTTTTGCCTGTGGGGTTGTGTGGGGTGGAAGGCTGCGTATTGGCCTCGCCACGCCCGTAGAACTGCGGGAAGTACTCTTTCACTCCGTTGCCCTCAAAGTCCCAACCGGTGCATTGGCCCAGGTGGCGGGGCGGGGTGTCCGGGTCGCCGCCGCCAAAGGCGGCGGGCAGGGTCTGGAAGGCAGCGGTGGCCATGTTGAACAGCAGCTCGCGCAGGTGGGTGCAACTGGCCACCCCGCCCATGTGCTGCGCAATGGCCTGGCGCCAGCCGCGCGCCATGCAGGCGCCCACCATGCCCTGCAGAGCCGGGCGCGCCTGTGGGCAGTCTTGCAGCGGGTGGGCGTCCATGGCGGCTTCAATGGCGTGCACCACCAGCTTGCGGTCAATCGTCACCCGCAGCCACATGTGGTGGATGGGGTCCCCCGCCAGCCGAACGCCCTGGTGGCGAAACGAAGGCATGTCGTGTGCCTTGCTGTCGTGCAATTCGGCTTCCATGTCCCACAGGCCGTCTTCACGTTCGTAGCCTTGGTAGGTGACGCGGCGGATATGGCTGGTTTTACGAGGGACGGGAGCTGACAGGGGCATGGGAAAGAAGCGAGCGAAGAGCAGGAGGACAGGGGAATCGGGCGGCTTTAGCCGTGCTTGATGGCCACGGTTTTCAGCGTGGTGAAGCCATACAGCGCCTCAAACCCCTTCTCGCGCCCGTAGCCGCTGGATTTGACGCCGCCAAACGGCAGCTCCACACCGCCGCCCGCGCCGTAGTTGTTGATGAACACCTGGCCGCTGTGCACACGCTTGGCCATGCGGAACTGGCGCGCGCCGTCGCGCGTCCAGATGCCTGCCACCAGGCCGAACTGCGTGGCGTTGGCCAGCTCGACCGCGTGGTCTTCGTCCTGGAAAGCCATGGCCGAGAGCACGGGGCCAAACACTTCTTCCTGTGCCAGGCGGTGGCCCACAGGCACATCGCGCAGCAGGGTGGGGGCCTGGTAGAAGCCGCCTTCGGGCGCCTCGTCCACCACCACGCCTTGCGCCACCATGGGGATGCCCGCCACTTGCGCGTCTGACAAAAAGTCCCACACGCGTTGCTGCTGGCTTTGGCGGATGAGCGGGCCCACATCCAGGTCCATGGCGGCGGGGCCGACCCGCAGCTTTTCAAAGGCGTGGCCCAGGCGCTCCAGCAGGGGCTCGTAGATCAGAGAGTCGATCAGCACCCGCGAGCCTGCCGAGCAGGTCTGCCCGGCGTTTTGCACGATGGCGTTGAGCACCACAGGCACGGCTGCGTCGAGGTCCGCATCGGCAAAGATGATTTGGGGGCTCTTGCCACCCAGCTCCAGCGTCACGGGGCAGTGGCGCTCGGCGGCTACCTGCTGAATGATCGTGCCCACCTTGGGGCTGCCGGTGAAGCTGATGTGGTCAATGCCCGGATGGCGTGCCAACGCATCGCCCACCTCGTGCCCATACCCCGTCACGATGTTGATGGCACCGGGTGGAAAACCCACCTCGGCCGCGAGTTGTGCCACACGGATTAGCGACAGGCAGGCGTCTTCAGCCGGTTTCACAACGCACACATTGCCCGCCGCCAGCGCGCCGCCCACGCTGCGGCCAAAGATCTGCATGGGGTAGTTCCACGGGATGATGTGGCCGGTCACGCCATGCGGCTCGCGCCAAGTGAGCACGCTGTAGCCGTCCAGGTAGGGAATGGTTTCACCGTGCAGCTTGTCGCAAGCGCCGGCATAGAACTCGAAGTAGCGCGCCAGCGCCACGGCATCGGCCCGGGCCTGTTTGGTGGGTTTGCCGCAGTCGCGCTGCTCCAGCGCTGTCAGCTCGTCGGCATGCTCCAGCACCTTGGCCGACAGTTTTTGCAACAGCCGTCCCCGGTCTACAGGTGCCATGCGCTGCCACACCGCCTGGTAGCACTGGCGCGCCGCATGCACGGCGGCGTCGATGTCGTCCGCGTTGCTGCGCTGGATTTCGTCAAAAGGCTGGCCGTCAGAAGGGTCGATCACCGCAAGCGTGCGGCCAGACGAAGACGGGACGGAGGCGTTGGCGATGTAGTTCAGTTGCATGATGACATTCTGCATAGAAATCGAATGCGTGCTTACTATTTAGCCGAATTGGGCTGTAGCGCCTGTACTGCAGGCGACAGCAGCTCTCTTTTTGATAGCGCTGGTGGCTTGTCTCAGGCGTAGGTTCGGCGCAGCCCGGCCAGATCCCTGATTTCGACCTCGCCGCGCTGCACGCGCACCAGCTGGCGGGCTTCCAGGTCTTTGAGGATCTGGTTGGTGGTCTGGCGCGAGATGGACAGCATTTGCGACAGCTGCTCTTGCGACAGTGCAATCACCCGGCGGGTGAGGCCATCGGCGTTCCATTGGCCGTAGCCCTCGGCCATCATCACCAGCCTGCGGGCCAGGCGCTGGGGGGCTGGCAGCAGGGCGGCGTCTTCCAGGGCGATGAAGGCGGTGCGTAGCTTGTCGGTTACCAGCAGCGCCAGGGCGTGCCAGTGCTCGGGGTGGCCGCGCAGCCATTCCTGCAGGGGTTCGTTGGGTACATGCAGCAGCGTGCAGGGCTCGGCCGCCACGGCGTCGTGGCTGCGCACATTGCCATCAAACACCGAAATTTCGCCAAACCACTGCGGGGGCTCCAGGCGGGTGAGCAGCGCAGAGCGTGCGTCGTCAGACCGCCCGCCCGTGCCCGAGACGGTGAGTGCGCCACGCAGCACGGCATACAGCCCGCAGGGCGGGTCGCCACGCAAGAACAGGGACTGGCCCACGGTGAGTTGCCGGATGCGGCCCATGCGCAGCAGTGCCGCCGCAAATTCAGGGGGCAACTGGGCGAACCAGCGCCCCGATTGGAGCGCGATGAGGTGGGCGGAGACTTCGGTCGTCATGCAGTCAGAGATCAGGGTCGGCGGGGCAAAAGGGCAAGCGCGGCAAGAGTCTGCGCCAGGAGGGGATGCTCAGGCAGCTCAGACGTGCCGTGGGCCAGGAAGCAGCAAGGCTTGCGGTGCTGTGTGCATGGCCGCTTGGGTGCGCGTCGAAAAAGGCAGGGACCGGGCGGGGTAGGCAATCACAAAAAGGGGCGGCTTGGGCGCGAAAAAAGGGGCAGAAACAGGGACTACAAGGGCTGCGGGCAGCGATAAAGCGCCAGTCCCGCACAGTCACAGGGGCGCTGTTGCCGCCTCTGTTTTTGTCGGCTGCACGACAGACGTTAACGCCTTTGGCGAGAGACATTGAATCCTGCTCAAAACAACGACTGGAGACACCCATGAAAACCCTGATCGATCACTTGGCGCAATACGCCGCCTACCACCGCGATCCGCGCAACATCCACACCCATTTTGTTGGTGTGCCCATGATCATGTTTGCCGTGGTGGTGCTGCTTTCACGCCCGGTGTGGTGGCTGGGCATGGTGCCGGTGAGCCCCGCGCTGGCCTGCGCCGTGGCGGCTGGCATTTTCTACCTGCGGCTGGATGTGCGGCTGGGGCTGGTGATGTCGGCCCTGCTCGCCGCCATGCTGGCGGGGGCGGCTGCCATGGCGCCCCTGGGCACCACAGCCTGGCTGGCCTGGGGGCTGGGGCTGTTTGCCGTGGGCTGGGTGATCCAGTTCGTGGGCCACTATTTCGAGGGCCGCAAGCCCGCCTTTGTGGACGATGTGATGGGTTTGCTGGTTGGGCCCCTTTTTGTGGTGGCCGAATGGGGCTTTGCGCTGGGTTTGCGCGCAGAAGTACAGCACGCCGTGGAGCAGCGCAGCGGCCCCGTGCGCAGGCGTGACCTGCGTCAGACGGCCTGAGGGTGAGGAAGGATTTTGATAAAAATAGCCTCCAGCGCTTTCCTGTCAAGCGCGGGTAGCTATGAAATCAATAGCGAAAATGCCCTGAAGCGCGGGGGCTGCGCTGCGGCGTGCACCGCCTGACTCAGCCGGTTTCACCCACTGGTGTGAAGCGGTGGCGGTTGTGCTCCAGCCACTGGGCCGACAGGTTGCTGGCCTGTTGGTTGGGGTGAAAGTCGCGCCGCCGGTAGGCCCACCACGGCCGCCAGATGTGGCGCACCAGCCCGGCGGGGCCGAACAGGGTGTGCCAGGCACTGGCGGCGAACGACCAGCTCGGTCATGGCGTGTCTCCTTCTTCTTTTGTGCGCTTGCCTTGCATGGTGAAGGTGAGTGAGAAGGGCGTCAATCAATCATTGCGCAAGGCCCCGCCCCAGCCGTGGTTGGCGTCATGGCGCGGGGCTGGGCCTGATTACCCCGCGTGGAACTTGACCACCAGCGGCACGATGAGCAGCGCCACGATGTTGATGATCTTGATCAGCGGATTGATGGCGGGGCCGGCGGTGTCTTTGTAGGGGTCGCCCACGGTGTCGCCCGTCACGGCGGCCTTGTGCGCTTCAGATCCCTTGCCGCCGTGGTTGCCGTCTTCGATGTACTTCTTGGCGTTGTCCCACGCGCCGCCGCCCGTGCACATCGAAATCGCCACGAACAAGCCGGTGACGATGGTGCCCATCAGCAAGCCGCCCAGCGCCTTGGGGCCTAGCAGCAGGCCCACCACAATGGGCACTACCACGGGCAGCAGGCTCGGGATCACCATCTCTTTGATGGCGGCGGTGGTCAGCATGTCTACGGCCTTGCCGTACTCGGGCTTGCCGGTGCCGTCCATGATGCCGGGAATGGTGTTGAACTGGCGGCGCACCTCGACCACCACGGCGCCTGCCGCGCGGCCCACGGCCTCCATCGCCATGGCACCAAACAGGTAAGGAATCAGCCCGCCGATGAACAGGCCAATGATGACCAGCGGGTCCGACAGGTCGAAGGTGATGGCCCGGCCGTAGCTTTCGAGCTTGTGGGTGTAGTCCGCAAACAGCACCAGCGCAGCCAGCCCAGCCGAACCAATCGCGTAGCCCTTGGTCACGGCCTTGGTGGTGTTGCCCACGGCGTCCAGCGGGTCGGTGATGTCACGCACGCTGCTGGGCAGCTCGGCCATTTCGGCAATGCCGCCGGCGTTGTCGGTGATGGGGCCGTAAGCATCGAGCGCCACCACGATACCGGCCATGGACAGCATCGACATTGCCGCCACCGCAATGCCGTACAGGCCCGCCAGCTGGTAGGCCACCAGAATGGCCAGGCACACAAAAATCACTGGCCAGGCGGTGGAGCGCATGGAAACGCCCAGGCCCGCAATGATGTTGGTGCCATGGCCCGTGGTGGATGCCTGTGCGATGTGGCGCACGGGGGAATATTGCGTGCCCGTATAAAACTCGGTGATCCACACCAGCGCGGCCGTCAGCACCAGCCCGGTGGCACAGGCGCCAAACAGCTTCATCTGGCTGCCGCTGGCGGTGATGGCGTTGTCCGGAATGATCCACAACGTGACGAAGTAGAACGCGATGAGCGACAACACGCCGGCGATGGCCAGGCCCTTGTACAGCGCGGGCATCACGTTCTTCATGCCGGGGGATGCCTTCACAAAGAAGCAGCCAATGATGGACGCGATGATGGACACCGCTCCCAGTGCCAGTGGGTACACCACGGCGTTGACCGGGGCGGCGCCCACCATCAGTGCGCCCAGCACCATGGTGGCAATCAGCGTTACCGCATAGGTCTCGAACAGGTCGGCCGCCATGCCGGCGCAGTCGCCCACGTTGTCCCCCACGTTGTCGGCAATCACCGCGGGGTTGCGCGGGTCGTCCTCGGGAATGCCCGCCTCGACCTTGCCCACCAGGTCGGCGCCCACATCGGCACCCTTGGTGAAGATGCCGCCACCCAGGCGCGCGAAGATGGAGATGAGCGACGAGCCAAACGCGAAACCAATCAACGGGTTGAGCAGCGTGGCCAGTTGCGCCGTGGGCTTGAGGTTGCCGTTGCCTGCGAGAAACCAGAAGAAACCCGTCACGCCCAGCAGCCCCAGCCCCACCACCAGCATGCCGGTGATGGCGCCGCCGCGAAACGCCACGTCCAGCGCCGGGCCAATGCCCTGCGTGGCGGCCTGCGCTGTGCGCACGTTGGCGCGCACCGACACATTCATGCCGATGAAGCCGCAGGCACCCGAGAGCACGGCCCCCACCACGAAGCCGACGGCCGTCGTTCCGTCAAGGAAAACGCCAATCAGCACCGCCAGCACCACGCCGACGAAGGCAATGGTCTTGTACTGGCGCGCCAGGTAGGCCGCCGCGCCGGCCTGAATGGCCGCCGCAATTTCTTGCATGCGCGCGTTGCCGGGGTCTTTGCCAAGGATCCAGCCCCGCGCCCAAATGCCGTAAGCCACGGCGACCAGTCCGCAGACCAGGGCCAATAAAAGGGGAGGGGTCATTGCTGTGCTGTCAGCCATACAGTGCTCCTTCAAATGCGGTTGCACGGTTGGAAACACGACGCATCGGTGGTGCTTCCGCTGCGTTGCTTCCTCGGGCCCCAGGGCGGGGCCGATTGGCCAACGGTCTCAATTTACAACCAAACCCCCTGTTGCAAGCGGGCAGAAAGGGGCATGCCTCTAAAATCAGGGTTAATCCCGACGCTCAATGGAACGCCATGCTTCGCGGGTTACTGTTGCAAACCACTATTTTTAAAGACATGTCCCTCAACAACGTCACCCCTGGCAAGAACATCCCCGAGACATTCAACGTGGTCATCGAAATCCCGATGAACTCTGACCCCATCAAGTACGAAGTGGACAAGGAGTCGGGCGCGATTTTTGTGGATCGTTTCATGACCACTGCGATGCACTACCCCACCAACTACGGTTATGTTCCCCAGACCCTGTCGGGCGACGGCGACCCTGTGGATGTGCTGGTCATCACCCCTTACCCCCTGCACCCTGGTGTGGTGGTGCCTTGCCGCCCCCTGGGCATTTTGATGATGGAAGACGAAGCTGGCGTGGATGGCAAGGTCATTGCCGTGCCCACTTCCAAGATCTTGCCTATGTACGACCACTGGAAGAGCATTGACGATGTGAACGCCATGCGCCGCAACGCCATTGCCCACTTCTTCGAGCACTACAAGGACCTGGAAAAGGGCAAGTGGGTCAAGGTGCTGGGCTGGGAAGGCATTGACGCCGCCAAGAAGGAAATCACCGACGGCGTGGAAAACTTCAAGAAATCGCAGAACTGAGCGGTTTCGATCTGACGGCCTGAATCGTTTTACTGATTCGGGGCTTTTCTAAAGCATGCAGCCTGTTGGGGCTGCATGCTTTTTTTATTGCCCCGGTGGTTTTATCGGCTGAATGCTGCAGACGTCCTGCTGTCTTGAGAGGCCGTGCCTGCCGCCGGAGAGGTCAGGTGCAAACGTCTTTTGACACGCTGCATCGTGCTGCGTCGTGTGGATGCATGGATGCAATTTGAGATTGTATTTTTGAGAAAAATGATTTAAGATAAAAATATGATAAATTTGAACTTCTGATGAGTCTTTTTCAACCGCGTGTTGGCTTTCAAAGTTCTTGTCATTGCTGGGGGATTCCATGTCCGTTTGAGCTTTGAATAGCCAACGTTGACCTTCGGCACATCGTTTCAATTTCTTCCAACTACACGGAGGTGGGCATGTTTAGTAGATTCATCCGCAGTATTTTGGGTCGTCTGTACACGACGACAGTGGTTCTGGCCTTGGCTTTTTCTGGCGTCGCCTGGTACTCCTATGTGCAGCTCACGCGGGTTTCACATCTGGTAGTGGAAATTCGAGACGTGAATATTTCGCAATTAGCGCGTATTGCAGGCGTGGAACTGAACGTCACCCGTGTTTCGCTGCAGTTGCGTCATGCGATGTTGGCAAGAAATGTGCAGGAGCGGGATGCCTCCTTGAATGACATTGCAGAGAAAAGACGGTTGTTGGAAGAGGCTCTGAAAAGCTACGAAAAGGCCATTTCCACGCCTGATGAGCGGCAGCTTTTTGATAAGTTTCCACCTTTGTTGGCCGAATTTTGGCGCCATGGCGAGGCCAACATTGCGCTGATCACTTCGGACAAAAAAGACGACGCGATGGCCTACTTGGTCGACAAGACCATTCCCGCTCGCAACGCCGTGCTGCAACTGACCGCTGATACCGTCAAGCTCCAACAGCAGTTGGTGGCTGCCTATGTGAGCCGGATCGACACCAACCTTCAGTCCACCCTGGTATTCTTGGTTGTATCCATTCTTGGTGCTGTGTCTGCTTTGGTTTGTTTGGTGATATGGACTGGGCGTGCGCTGCAAAACAGGGTGTTTCAAGCCCAACAGGTTGCGGAACTTGTGCGTGATGGCAACCTGATGCAGTCTGTGCAAGACTCCCGTCAAGATGAGTTTTCACCCTTGATTTCAGCCCTGGGCGACATGCAGAATTCGCTCAAGCGTGTTGTGTCTGGCGTGCGCAGAAATGCAGAAAGCGTGGCCTCGGCCAGCGCCGAGATTGCCTCAGGCAACAACGACCTGAGCGCACGCACAGAACAACAAGCCAGCGCTCTGGAAGAAACCGCCGCGTCGATGGAAGAACTCGGCTCCACCGTGCGGCAAAACGCAGACAACGCCCGCACCGCCAACCAACTGGCCATGAACGCATCTACCGTCGCCGCCCAGGGTGGTGAAGTTGTGGCCGAAGTGGTCGAGACCATGAAAGGCATCAACGCCAGCAGCAACAAGATTGCCGACATCATCAGCGTCATTGACGGTATTGCCTTCCAGACCAACATCCTGGCGCTCAACGCCGCCGTGGAAGCCGCCAGAGCCGGCGAACAAGGCCGGGGCTTTGCCGTGGTGGCTGGTGAAGTGCGCAGCCTGGCCCAGCGCAGCGCAGAAGCCGCCAAGGAAATCAAGAGCCTCATCACCGCCAGCGTAGAGCGGGTGGAACAAGGCAGCGCGCTGGTAGACAAAGCTGGGGCCACCATGACCGAAGTCGTCACTGCCATCCGGCGCGTGACAGACATCATGGGAGAGATCAGCGCGGCCAGCAGCGAACAAAGCGCAGGCGTGGGCCAGGTAGGAGAAGCTGTCACGCAGATGGACCAGGCCACGCAGCAGAATGCGGCTTTGGTCGAAGAGATGGCGGCGGCAGCAGCCAGCCTGAACACCCAGGCGGGGGAATTGGTCAATGCTGTGGCGGTTTTCCAGCTCGATGCAAACGCCCCTGCTGCCCGGGCTGCAGTGCCCGCTGCGAAGGTAGCCACTGGCGCCCCCAGGGTGCACAGAACCGGGCGCGCGCAGTTGCAAAGCCTGCTTCTGCGCGTCGGGCAGCGGCGCCCCGAGCACTGCCTGCAGCCAAAGCACCCACAGCGCCAGCCACGCCCAAGGCCAACAACGACGATTGGGAGAGCTTCTAAGCATCTTCTCGATGGCCTTCCAACGAAGGCCGCTGCCAAGCCAAAGCACGCTGTAACCCAGCGTGCTTTTTTATTCAGTGCACCCCAACGTCCAGCGACTGCCTTTGCTTCCACCCATGTCCCGCGTTGGCGGGCCGTGGTTTGCGAGGCTCACACAGGCGCATGGCGGCGCCTGTCAACACAGTGAAATGCGAATCGCTATTTGTTACCGAACTGATACCTTGCTCTCCCACCACATCCCCTTATTTGATGGACTAATTCAATGTGAATAAGTTTTAATTTGATAGTTATGATGTTTATGATTGTTATGATATAAATACGGTGGATAATGTGTGTTGACTTGTGTCGAAGCGCTGCTTCAAATGCAAGTGAGGCCCGACCGCCCAGCAGTGTTGTGGCGCAGGTCTCACGTCCATCGCCTTGGTAATCCTGAGGTGGGTGATGGGCTGTAGTGGGAGTTCGACGAGGTTGGCAGTACGCTTGTGCCACTTTGGTGCACAGGCGCTTTTTAAGAGAAATACGATGAACCAATTCAAGATCGGTACCCGCTTAGGCATGGCCTTTGGGCTTGTTCTTTTGATCACCGCCGTGATTGCCGCAGTAGGCTTTTGGCGTCTGTCCATGCTCAAGGAAGCCACTGTTCGCATCGCCACGGTGGAGATTGAGCGCAACCAGCTGGCCATGGAGTGGAAAGCCGGGATTGATTTGAACTGGACCCGCGCCTCCGCAGCGCTCTAGGCTACTGATGCGAGCTATATCTCTGCGCTGGGGGCCGACATGTCGGCCACCACCAAAGAGGTGAGCGAGAAGCAGAAAAAACTCGAAACCTTGATTGACAGCGACAAGGGCAAAGAACTGCTGGCCAAAGTAGCCACCGCCCGCAAAACCTATGTGGATGCCCGTGCCAAGTTGCTCGAGCGCAAAAAGGCCGGTGAAGATGTGTTCGCCCTGGTAGACAGCGATCTCCGCCCCATGGCCCAGAACTACATCCAGTCGCTTGAAAACGTCACCAAGTACACCTACGACGAGCTGGCTGCTTTTGAAAAGTCGGTATTGAGCTCTGCGGAGACCAGTCAGTGAGTGCTGGCGATCGGGGCTGGTGCCTCGTTGGTATTGGGTTTGCTGTTTGCGGTGTGGGCTACGCGTTCCATCACCACCCCCGTACAGCGTGCGGTGGAGGCTGCGGAAGAAATCAGCAAGGGCAACTTGTCTCTTCGCATTGACGCCCGGGGCAAGGACGAGGCAGCCCGCTTGCTGCGCGCGCTGTCGGAGATGCAGGAAAGCCTCTCGCGCATCGTGGGCCAGGTGCGTGAAGGCTCGCAGGGCGTTGCAGTGGCTTCTTCGGAAATCGCTTCGGGCAACAACGACCTGAGCGCCCGCACCGAGCAACAGGCCAGTGCCCTGCAGGAAACGGCTGCGTCCATGGAGCAGCTCAATTCGACCGTGCGCCAGAACGCCGACAACGCCCGCCAGGCCAACCAGTTGGCGATGAGCGCCTCCACCGTGGCGGTGCAGGGTGGTGAAGTCGTCAGCCAGGTGGTGGAGACCATGAAGGGCATCAACGACAGCTCGCGCAAGATCTCCGACATCATTGGCGTGATCGACGGTATTGCCTTTCAGACCAACATCCTGGCACTGAACGCTGCCGTGGAAGCCGCCCGCGCAGGCGAGCAAGGCCGTGGCTTTGCGGTGGTGGCCAGCGAGGTGCGCAGCCTGGCTGGTCGCTCGGCCGAGGCCGCCAAGCAGATCAAGACTTTGATCAGCGACAGCGTGGAGCGCGTAGAGCACGGTACGTCGCTGGTAGACCAAGCCGGCACCACCATGACGGAAGTGGTGGGTGCGATCAAGCGCGTGACGGACCTCATGGGTGAGATCAGCGCTGCCAGCAATGAGCAAAGCCAGGGCGTCAGCCAGGTGGGTGAAGCGGTGACCCAAATGGACCAGGTCACTCAACAAAATGCGGCCCTGGTGGAAGAAATGGCCGCAGCGGCCAGCAGCCTGAACAATCAGGCCCAGGATCTCGTCGACACCGTGGCGTTCTTTAAGCTGGCCGCAGGCGAGGAGCGTGTGGCTCGCATGCAAGCTCCGCGCATGGGCTCTGCGCCCGCATCTGCTTCGGCCCGATTCGCTGCAGCGCCCGCCGCCGCGCTGGGCCGTTCTTTCGCAGGATCAGAAGGCCCCGCATTGGGCATCAACCTGGACAACGCCATTCAAGCGCACGCCAACTGGCGGGCCAAATTGCGCACGGCCGTGGCCCAGAAGGAGTCTCTGGACGCAGACACCGTGTCGCGTGACGATTGCTGCGAGCTGGGCAAGTGGCTGCACGGCGCGGGCAGGTCGCAGTACGGCGGCAAACCGTCGTTTGTGCAGTTGCTGGAGTCGCACCGACAGTTCCACCAGGAGGCTGGCAAGGTGGCGCGCCTGATCAACCAGGGCGCTTATTCGGAAGCCGAGAAGCAGTTGGAGAACAACACCGGTTTCTCCAATGCCTCGCAAAAAGTGGGTGCTGCGGTGATCCAGCTGGCGAAGGAACTGAAGGTAAAAATGGCAGGTGCTGCCAATTCCAAGAAGGCGGCAACTGCGCCAGCAAGGCAAGTGGCCTACAGTGCCCCTGCCAAGTCCAAGGCGCCTGCGGCATCCGATGATGGAGACTGGGAGTCGTTCTAAAGCTGCACAGGCCGTTGGCTGTAGTCCACACACGGGCGGTGCAGTGAAGCGGCCTACCCATTGACCCGAAAGGCCGGTGCGTTGCACCGGCTTTTTTCTTGGGGTCAGGCTGGGTTTTGAGTTTTGCGAAAAGGCGTGCGTTCGAGCAGCGACTGCAGGTAGGCATCCACCCCTTCGCCCTCGCGTTCCAAAAAGCGTTCCACCGCATCGGCAAAAGCGGGGTGCGCCAGCCAGTGGGCACTGCTGGTCTGCACGGGCAGCAAGGCCCGCGCCATTTTGTGTTCGCCTTGGGCGCCGCCTTCAAAGCGGTGCACGCCATGCTCAATGCACCATTGCAAAGGCTGGTAGTAGCAGGCCTCAAAGTGCAGGCAGTCCACGCGTTCCAGCGCCCCCCAATAGCGCCCATAGGCGATGATTTCAGTATCTTTTTGGCCTGTAGCGCTTGCGGGACAAGCGCTGGTAGCTATCAAACTGCTAGCAATGGAGCGGCCATCGCGCTCGGCAATGAACAGCACCCAGGCTTCGGGCATGGTGCGCGCCATGTCCGCGAAGAAGGCGCGGCTCAGGTAGGGTGGGTTGCCGTGTTCGAGGTAGGTGCGTTCGTAGCAGCGGTAGAAGAAATCCCAGTCGCCTGTGCTGATGTCCTTGCCTTGCAGGCAGCGAAAAGTCACGCCTGCATCGGCCACACGGCGTCGCTCCTGTTTGATCTTCTTGCGCTTTTCCTGGGCCAGGCTGGCCAGAAAGTCGTCAAAGCTGGTGAAGCGATTTGGCATCGCCAGCCATTCCGACGTTGCTTCGCCAGACACAACAGGTGCTACAGGCGCCGTGTTTTGCCAGTGGAACTGCACGGTGTGGCGCAACATCAGGCCCTGGTCGGCGCAGGTGGCAATGTCTTCTTCTGCCGCAAACAGCAAGTGCAATGATGAGATGTCTTCTTCCATGCACCACTGGCGCGCAGCCTGCACCAGCTGTGCCCGCGCAGTGGCATCACGCGCCAGCAAGCGGGTGCCCGGCACAGGGGTGAAGGGCACGGCTACCAGCGCCTTGGGGTAATACGGCACGCCGTGTTGCTCGTAGGCGCTGGCCCAGGCCCAGTCAAACACATATTCGCCATACGAATGGGTTTTCAGGTACAGCGGGCAGGCGGCCACCAGCACCCCCGCGTCCCACAAGGTGAGGAAGCGCGGCGTCCAGCCCGTGCGCGGCGTGGCGCTGCCGCTGCTCTCCAGTGCAGCCAGGTATTCATGCCGCATGAAGGGCGTGGCGTGGGCTTGATGCGCCAGCAATGCGTTCCAGGCTTGTGGGTCCACATCGAGCACGCTCGCGTGTACGCGCGCGATAATGTGCGACTCAGCCACGGCGTGTTCTGGGGGGGCAGGCATCCATCAGGATTTTCTGCGTCAACCCCGCGGGGGCGGTGTGGGCGTTGTTCCACCAGGCCTGCAAGGCCCTTATCAATTCCATGACGCTCTCCATTTGCACAGCTCAGCTCAATTTCGTGGTGGGCGATATGCCCGGCAATGCGCAAAAGATCATTGCCGCTGCCCGCG
Source organism: uncultured Acidovorax sp. (assembly GCF_964021665.1). Classification (NCBI taxonomy): domain Bacteria; kingdom Pseudomonadati; phylum Pseudomonadota; class Betaproteobacteria; order Burkholderiales; family Comamonadaceae; genus Acidovorax; species uncultured Acidovorax sp. Next base: position 15,938 of record NZ_CAXIAK010000006.1, on the reverse strand, counting down.
AAGCCCATGCCTTGGGCGCGCAGCTGTTGCTGACGCCCGAGCTTGCAGTGTGTGGCTATGCGGCCGAAGACCTGTTTTTGCGCCCCGCTTTTCTTGCGGCTTGCGATGATGCCGTGAAAGCCGTGGCCCGCGAAACTGCAGGGTTACAAGGGCTGGCGATCGTGCTGGGCCACCCTCAGGCCCTGTCTGCCGATGCGGCGGCTTTCAGCGTCTGCCGCAATGCCGCCAGCGTGGTGCGCAATGGGCAGATCGAGCAGACCTATTTCAAGCGCGAGTTGCCCAACTACCAGGTGTTTGACGAGCGCCGCTACTTCGTGGCGGGGCAGGAACCGTGCGTGTTTGAAGTGGCTGGAGTGCGGGTAGGTGTGCTGATTTGCGAGGATGCCTGGTACCCGGCAGCCGCACGCGATGCAGCGGCTGCAGGGGCAGAGGTGCTGGCGGTCATCAATGCGTCGCCATTTCACCTGGGCAAGAGTGCCGAGCGCGAGCAAACCATGCGGGAGCGCGTGGCGGAGACGGGTTTGCCCCTGCTGTACGCGCATCTGGTGGGTGGGCAGGACGAAGTGGTGTTTGAAGGCCGCTCCTTTGCTTTGGGGGCAGACGGGCGCGTGGCCGGGCGCGCGCCTGGTTTTATAGAAAATCTGTTCACAGTGCGCTTGCAGCAAGCGCAGGGTGCTATTGAATTGATAGCTGATGTGGCCCCCGTGCCGAGCGCTGATGCCGACTTGTGGGACGCGCTGGTGCTGGGCGTGCGCGACTATGTCACCAAGAATGGCTTCCCTGGCGTGCTGCTGGGGTTGTCCGGTGGCATTGATTCGGCCCTGGTGCTGGCGATTGCGGTGGACGCCCTGGGGGCCGACAAAGTGCGGACGGTGATGATGCCCTCACCCTACACGGCAGACATCAGCTGGATCGACGCGCGCGACATGGCCACGCGTCTGGGCGTGCGGTACGACGAAATCTCCATCCGTCCTCAGTTCGAGGCATTCAAGTCGGCCCTGGCGCAAGAGTTTGCGGGCCTGCCCGAGGACACGACGGAAGAGAACTTGCAAGCCCGCATTCGCGGCACGTTGCTGATGGCCTTGTCCAACAAGTTTGGCCAAGTGGTGCTCACCACAGGCAACAAGAGCGAGATGGCCACAGGCTATTGCACGCTGTATGGCGACATGGCGGGCGGCTTCGCCGTCATCAAGGACGTGGCCAAGACCCGCGTGTTTGAGCTCGCACGCTGGCGCAACGCCAATGACCCGTATGGCACGGGTAGCAACCCCATTCCCGAGCGCATCATTACCCGCCCGCCCAGCGCCGAGTTGCGGCCTGATCAGAAAGACCAGGACAGCCTGCCACCTTACGAGGTGCTGGACGCTATCGTGCAGCGGTACATGGAAAATGACGAGCCCATTGAGTCCATCATCGCTGCCGGGTATGCGCGGGCAGATGTGGAGCGCGTGACGCGGCTCATCAAAATCAACGAATACAAACGCCGCCAGGCGCCCGTGGGCATTCGCGTCACAAAGCGCAGTTTTGGTAAAGACTGGCGTTACCCTATTACCAACAAGTTCCGTGCCTGAAGGTAGGTTTGACCCCTATCACTAGTCCTTCAGCGTGCCCGCCAATTTTTTATATCGCCCCAGGAGACCCCTATGAAAATGATCACCGCCGTCATCAAGCCCTTCAAACTGGAAGAGGTGCGTGAAGCGCTTGCCGAATGCGGCGTGACCGGCTTGACGGTGACCGAGGTCAAAGGTTTTGGGCGCCAAAAAGGCCACACCGAGCTGTACCGCGGCGCGGAATACGTGGTGGACTTTCTGCCCAAGGTGAAAGTGGAAGTGGTGGTGAAAACAGAGGACGTGGACCGCTGCGTCGATGCCATCGTGAACGTGGCCCGCACCGGCAAGATTGGTGACGGCAAGATCTTTGTGACCCCCGTAGAGCGCGTGGTGCGCATCCGAACCGGAGACCTGGACGACGCGGCCATCTGACGCGGCCAAAGAGATCCCGTCCGCCATCGCCGGCGCAATCTGCGCCGTTTGAAAAGGTATTTAGATCACCGCGCGCAGTGGGGTGGCCGGTTGGTCGGGGCCGCTTGCCAGCACCAGGTTGCGCAGCAATGTTGCCGGAGTCGTCTCTGTTTGCAGCAGCTCCATCTGCCACTCCCCCATAAAGCCGCTCTTCACGCTGGTCTGCAGAAACGCCATGAGACCATCGTAATAGCCCGCCACGTTCAGCAGGCCCAAAGGCTTGCCGTGGTAGCCCAGCTGGCGCCAGGTCCACACTTCAAACAGCTCTTCAAACGTGCCAATGCCGCCCGGCAGGGCTACAAAGGCATCGCTGCGCTCGGCCATCATGGCCTTGCGCTCGTGCATGTTCTGCACGATGTGCAATTCATCGCAGGCGTGGTTGGCCAGTTCCTTGTCTACCAGCGCCTGGGGAATCACGCCCACCACGCGACCGCCTGCGAGGCGCGTGGCTTCTGCCACGGTGCCCATCAATCCGCCGCGTCCGCCGCCGTACACCAGCTGACCTGAGTGTTCCCCGATCCAGCGGCCTACCTCTTGTGCGGCTTGGGCAAATGCGGGGTTCTCTCCTGGGCGTGAACCGCAGTAGACACAGATCGAAAACGTGGGTTCAGCCATGAAAAATCCTTTGAACGATAGCGGCTACCCAGATCCCGCCGCACAGCAGCAACGCCAGCAATACGGCGGCGCTGCCCATGTCCTTGGCGCGTTTGGAAAGGTCGTGCCACTCCGGGCCAATCCGATCAATCGCCGTTTCGATCCCTGTGTTGAGCAGTTCGACGATCATCACAATCACCACAGAACCGGCCAGCAAAGCGACCTCTACCCAGCTCTTGCCCAGCCAGAAGGCCAGTGGAACCAGTACCAACGCTGCCAGAGCTTCCTGGCGGAATGCGGTTTCGTGCCAGCCGGCCTTCAAACCTTCAATCGAATAACCAGCGGCATGCCAGACGCGGTTAAGCCCTTTGCGGCTTTTTTGCGCGTTGGCGGGTGATGCGGGAGGTGGGGTGGACATATGAGGTCGTCGTGGAGGGATCTGGGCGACCAAGCCGCCCCGGTATTATTTTTTGCCCGGATCAAAATGCACCAGACGGGTGCCTGCCCATGCGTCATGCCAGAACTGCTGTGCGGGATGAAAACGACTCAAAATAGCCCACATCGCTACCCATCCACCCAGCAGGACCAGCACTTCAAGGGCTGGCACACCGAAGGAATAGGCTGCCAGGGGCGGAAGGAACCATACCCAGCACAGCACGTAGCGCAACGCAGCGCGAGCTTGCGTGACTGGCGCGCCAGTGGGGCTGACTACGCGGATGTGCCAGGTTTTTTGTGCAAGCGTCTGGCCGCGCGACCAGAACCACCCGAAATAAATACCAAAGACCACAAACAGGAACCCCATGCGCAGGCCGCGGTTGGCCAATGCGTGGCGGGACTGGCTCAGCGTATCAAACAGGTACGACGCGATGAAGACCACGCCAAACATCAGAATGCCTTCGTACAGCCAGCATGCCATCCGCCGCGTGATACTGGGTGTTTGAAGCTTGCTGGACTGAGGGGCGGGCGATGGGATGGAGGAGCCGGATTCGGGAAGAGCAGACATACCTGAAGAGTATCACTGCGGCTGGTAGCCAATATCTTCCGGCCGGGGTTGCGGCGCAGGGGCTGGTGCGGGCTCCGATGCAGTCGGACCGCTCGGCAGCGGAGGCAGCGAGGAGGGGGTGGCCGAAGGCGTGGAAACCGGGGTCGTCTCCACCACAATGGGTGCCGCTGGTGCTCGGGCAGGCTCCGCTGGTGGGGTGCTTGCTGGCACGGGGACTACCACCAAGGTGCGCGGCAGGTGAGGGTCCGTCGGTGTGATCTTGGGTGGGTTGACTCGGGCCGGCCCTGCTTGCGTGGCTGCGGGAACTTGCACCAGTTTCTTGGGAGACACGGGGCGCAAAGCAGGCGCCGCTCCCGCTGGCTTGGTGGGAGCATCAGCAGCCAGTGAGCGCTTTTCTTCATCGCTCAGCGCCTGATAAGCCTCCCAGTGGGCCCGCTTGTCATTGGGTGCCAGCCGCTGCGCGTCTGCATAGTTCAGGCGTGCCTGGCTGCGTTGTCGAGCACTCAAGCTTGACCACTCGGTCATGCGGTTGTGCAGTTTCTCCTGCTCTTCAGGCGGCAACGTTTCAAAGGCCTGTGCCAGCGCAAGCCAGCGGCGCTTTTGACTTTCGCTCAAAACAGCCCATCGCTCTGCCAGCGGATAGAGCGCCAGTTTTTGGGGTGTTGTGAGGGTTTCCCAACCAGGGCCCGAGGCCATTTCGGTGAATGCCTCTGAAGGCTGAAGTACCGTAGCCGCAGCAGGCCGCAGCTTGGTAACGGGCTTGGAAGGCGCTGCAGGCAGCAGCGTGCCTGGAGCAAGAAGAACGTACTGCGCTACCTGTACGCTCGCAACCGCCATCGCGCCCAAAAGCACCAAAGCCAGCACGATGGCTGGCGTGTTGGTGAGCGCGGCGGTTTGTTCTGTTTGCATGCAGGCCGTGGGCGGAGGGTAAAAGCGCGTCAGTTGCGCGCAGCAGCAGTCTTCAAAAATTGCATGAACCCTGGATCGGCATATGCCTCAGGGGGCAGGTCGTCGGTGAGCAGGGCTGCATCCACTTCCGCCACTTCATTGAGCCCATTTTCGTCTTGGGCTGCGTTTATAGCGAATAGTCCAATCACCAGTGCCATGAGGGGGATGGCCGATACCAGCGCGTTCCACCACCCGCCGTCACCTCCGCGTCCCAAAATAGCTGTGGAGCCGGAGTGCAGCACCACGGGAGCTGCTTTGCGCACCGGTGCTACCACTTTGCGCTTGGCCAGTGCCTGCATGCGAGCGGCCCGCAGGCGTTCGCTGATGTCGTAGGGCAGGTCTTCAGTGCCTTGCGTCATCCGTGCCGCAACCCGGCGAGCAAACAGGTCTGCGGCTGCGTCGTTAGAGGGGTGGGGTGCGGTGTTCATAACTCGATTCCTTTGGCCTTGAGTGCCTTGCTCAGTGTCTGGATGGCTCTGAAACAATGTGTTTTTACGCTTCCCTCGGAACAGCCCATAGCGGCGGCCGTTTCTGCAACATCCATTTCTTCCCAGTAACGCATGAGGAACGCCTCCCGTTGACGCGCGGGGAGCTCCTGGATCTCTGTTTCTATCTCGCGAAACGTCTGGGCTCGTGTGGTTTCGTCTTCGGCGCTTTCTGCGCGCTCTCCGTTGTCTGGGCCAGAGTATGCCTCTAGCAAATCAAAATCCATGCCATCTTCGCCTGGGCCTTCGAAGTCGCTCATGTTCGAAAACAGTGCGTTGCGGGTCTTTTGCCTGCGAAACCAGTCCAGGGTGCAGTTGGAAAGGATGCGCTGGAACAGCATGGGTAGCTCTGCTACCGGCTTGTCCCCGTAGTGCTCCGACAGCTTGAGCATGCTGTCTTGCACGATGTCCAGGGCCGCCTCCTCGTTACGCACGTGGTAAAGCGAGCGCTTGAATGCGCGCTTTTCTACGCTTTTGAGGAAATCGGAGAGTTCTTGTTCAGTTGCCAAGACAAATGGGCCCGCAATGGTGCAACGCCATGGTTGGTGGTGCTAACAACACCCACAGGCTGGTAAGCCCTCGATTATCTCATTTTTGATGTTTTTTTTGAAAGGCAGCGTGTGAGCTTGTGTTGCAGTGCGATAATCTGTGAGCAATTCAAAAGGCAAACGGGTCACGGTCCGGCGCGGCAATCATCCCGCCTATGTCCTTGGCCTCAAGTTCCAAGCTGGCTTCACAAGAGCGCGTGCGAGGAGCACCCAAGGTTTTTCGTTAGAGAAATTCACAAAGGTTGATCATGGAAATTTCCAAAGCAGAACTCGCAGTGGCAGCCGCTGCACAGGCATCCGCGAACGCTTCGCAGGATCTGATGGGTTCCGAGATTCTCGTCAAGTCGCTTCAAGCAGAGAACGTTCAGTTCATCTGGGGGTACCCAGGCGGAGCTGTTCTCGATATTTACGCCGCTCTCTACAAGCAAGACACCATTCAGCATGTGCTGGTGCGCCACGAACAGGCCGCAGTGCACGCTGCAGACGGGTATGCCCGCGCCACCGGTGAAGTGGGTGTGGCATTGGTGACATCCGGCCCGGGCCTCACGAATGCCGTGACCGGCATCGCTACCGCCTACATGGACAGCATCCCGATGGTGATCATCTCTGGTCAGGTGCCCACGGCAGCCATTGGTCTGGATGCTTTCCAGGAATGCGATACGGTCGGCATCACGCGCCCCATCGTCAAACACAATTTCCTGGTCAAAGATCCGCGCGATCTGGCCATGACGCTCAAGAAGGCATTCCACATTGCCCGTTCTGGCCGTCCAGGGCCGGTGGTGGTGGATATCCCCAAGGATGTCTCTTTCAAGAAGGTGCCTTACACAGGATATCCACAAAGCGTAGAAATGCGCTCTTACAACCCCGTGCGCAAGGGCCACAGTGGCCAGATTCGCAAGGCGCTCCAGCTGCTGCTGGCCGCCAAACGTCCCTACATCTACACCGGTGGCGGCGTGTTGCTGGGCAACGCGACGAACGAGTTGCGCACGCTGGTGGATATGCTGGGTTACCCCGTCACCAACACGCTGATGGGCCTGGGGGCTTACCCGGCTTCTGACCGCAAGTTCCTCGGCATGCTGGGCATGCACGGCACCATTGAAGCCAACAACGCCATGCAGAACTGCGACGTGCTGCTGGCGGTGGGGGCGCGCTTTGATGACCGCGTGATCGGGAATCCCAAGCACTTTGCGCAAAACGATCGCAAGATCATCCACATTGATATCGATCCTTCCAGCATCTCCAAACGCGTCAAGGTGGACGTGCCGATCGTGGGCGACGTCAAAGATGTGTTGACCGAGCTGATTTCCATGATCCGCGAAAGCAGCACACGCCCCGATGCGGGTGCGCTGTCGGCTTGGTGGGACACGATTGAAGCCTGGCGCAGCCGCCAGTGCCTCAAGTACGACATGGGCTCGCCTGATGTCATCAAGCCCCAGTACGTGGTTGAAACGCTCTGGAACATGACTAAAGACGCGGATGCCTACATCACGTCGGATGTGGGTCAGCACCAGATGTGGGCTGCCCAGTATTACCGCTTTGATGAGCCGCGCCGCTGGATCAACTCGGGTGGTCTTGGCACGATGGGCGTGGGTATCCCTTACGCCATGGGTATCAAGTTGGCCAAGCCTGATGCTGAAGTGTTCTGCGTCACCGGCGAAGGCTCGGTGCAGATGAACATCCAGGAACTGTCCACCTGCCTGCAGTACAACACACCGATCAAGATTTGTGCGTTGAACAACCGTTACCTGGGCATGGTGCGCCAGTGGCAAGAGATTGAATACTCGGGCCGCTACAGCCACAGCTACATGGACGCGTTGCCCAACTTCGTGAAACTGGCAGAAGCTTATGGCCATGTGGGCTTGCTCATTGAGCGCCCTCAGGACGTGGAGCCTGCACTGCGCGAAGCCCGCAAGCTCAAGGACCGCACCGTGTTCCTGGACTTCCGTACCGATCCCACCGAGAACGTGTTCCCGATGGTGCAGGCCGGCAAGGGCATTACCGAAATGCTGCTGGGTTCGGAAGACCTTTAAGCAAAATCGGCCTCCAGCGCTTTTCTGTAAAGCGCTAGTAGCTATCTAATTGATAGCGCCTTTCGACGAATCTATTGTCTGTCAAGCCTGCGCATTACCGTGCGCAGGGGAGGGCAGCGAAAAGAGGGATCTCCTCATCATGAAACACATCATTGCCGTTTTGCTCGAAAACGAAGCGGGCGCCTTGTCCCGCGTTGTGGGCTTGTTCTCTGCCCGTGGCTACAACATCGAGTCCCTGACCGTGGCCCCCACGGAAGACCCCTCGCTGTCGCGCATGACCATCCAGACCACGGGTTCTGACGACGTGATCGAGCAGATCACCAAGCACCTGAACCGCCTGATCGAAGTGGTGAAGGTGGTGGACCTGACCGAAGGCGCCTACACCGAGCGCGAGCTCATGATGGTGAAGGTGCGTGCCGTGGGCAAGGAGCGCGAAGAGATGAAGCGCATGGCCGACATCTTCCGCGGCCGCATCATCGACGTGACCGAGAAGAGCTACACCATCGAGCTCACTGGCGATCAGTCCAAGAACGACGCCTTTTTGCAAGCCATTGACCGTGCTGCCATTCTGGAAACCGTGCGCACGGGCGCCAGCGGCATTGGCCGCGGCGAGCGCATCTTGCGCGTGTAAGACAATCCCGAACTTTTATCCTTTACAACGTATTTCAACCGGAGCTACCCATGAAAGTTTTCTACGACAAAGACTGTGATCTGAGCCTGATCAAGGGCAAGACTGTTGCCATCATCGGCTACGGCTCGCAGGGCCACGCCCACGCGCAAAACCTGAACGATAGCGGCGTGAAGGTCGTGGTGGGTCTGCGCAAAGGCGGCGCTTCCTGGGACAAGGTTGGCAAGGCTGGCCTGACCGTGATGGAAGTCAACGATGCAGTCAAGGCTGCTGACGTGGTCATGATCTTGCTGCCTGATGAGCAGATCGCCGAGGTCTACAACAACAACGTGGCCCCCAACATCAAGCAAGGTGCCTCGCTGGCCTTCGCCCACGGTTTCAACGTTCACTACAACCAGGTCGTGCCCCGCGCCGACCTGGACGTGTGGATGGTCGCCCCCAAGGCTCCCGGCCACACTGTGCGCAACACGTACACCCAAGGTGGCGGCGTGCCCCACCTGGTGGCTGTGCACCAAGACAAGTCCGGCAAGGCCCGTGACCTGGCTTTGAGCTACGCCATGGCCAACGGTGGCGGCAAGGCCGGCATCATTGAGACCAACTTCAAGGAAGAAACCGAGACCGACCTGTTCGGCGAGCAGGCCGTGCTGTGCGGCGGTGCTGTCGAGCTGATCAAGATGGGTTACGAAACCCTGGTTGAAGCTGGCTACGCTCCTGAAATGGCCTACTTCGAATGCCTGCACGAGCTCAAGCTCATCGTGGACCTGATCTACGAAGGCGGCATTGCCAACATGAACTACTCGATTTCGAACAACGCCGAGTTCGGCGAGTACGTGACCGGCCCTGAAGTGATCAATGAGCAATCGCGCGCCGCCATGCGCAATGCGCTCAAGCGTATCCAGAACGGTGACTACGCCAAGATGTTCATCCAGGAAGGCCGCTTGAACTATCCAAGCATGACCGCCCGCCGCCGCAACACCGCCGACCACAGCATCGAAGTGGTGGGCGCTCAGCTGCGCGCCATGATGCCTTGGATCGCTAAGAACAAGCTGGTGGACCAGACCCGCAACTGATCCTGCCTTGCAGAATCCAAGGGCCACTTCGGTGGCCCTTTTCATTGGTCTATCACAGCATGGGTAACGGCTACACTCGTTCTTTGCCCGTTCGAGGGCGGTGGACATCGCAGCTTCCCGGGATTCTGCGTTGCTACAAATACAATAGCTGTTTGCGCTTGTCCACAAAGCGCTGGAGGTTTGTTTGATGCACGATGGTAACGAGTCCCGCAACAACCACGGTGTCTCGGTGCGCAAGCGGCGCAAGGGTATCTATATCTTGCCCAATCTGTTCACGCTGGCGGCTTTGTTTGGGGGCTTTTATTCCGTTGTGATGGCCATGAATGGCCGCTTCGACATGGCCGCTGTGGGTGTCTTCTGTGCCATGGTGCTCGATAGCCTGGATGGGCGCGTGGCCCGCATGACCAACACCCAGAGTGCCTTTGGCGAACAGATGGATTCGCTCTCGGACATGGTGTCGTTTGGCGCCGCACCGGCCCTGATTGCCTATGAGTGGGCGTTGCAGGGTTTGGGCAATTGGGGGTGGACCGCTGCGTTTGTCTACTGTGCTTGCGCTGCGTTGCGTCTGGCTCGCTTCAATGTGAACACTGGGGTCGTGGACAAACGTTACTTCCAGGGCCTGCCATCTCCTGCGGCTGCGGCGTTGGTGGCTGGCTTTATTTGGTTGATGACCGAACTGGGCGTGCGGCCGGGTGAGGATTCTTGGCTTAGCTGGTCGCAGATCACGTGGATCATGTTTGCCTTCACGCTGTATGCGGGTCTCACCATGGTCACCAATGTGCCGTTCTACAGCTTCAAAGACGTGCAGATGAAAAAGAGCGTGCCTTTCGCAGCCATCGTGCTCATCGCGCTGGTGATTGCCGTCATCAATATCCATCCCCCCATCGTGCTGTTTGGCATTTTTGTTCTGTATGGCATGAGCGGCTATGGCGTTTATGCCTGGCGCAAGGCCAAGGGTCAGCATAGCAGTGTGATCAGCACCTCCACCGATGAGCCCGAAGAGCGTGGGCTTCACAAATGAGGGTAAGGCAGATGGATGACTTGTGCTACATTGCAATGCATGAATATGTTTGCACTGGCTCTACTGCTATCTCCCCACGGGCGGAGACGGTAGGCGCACGCGCACACTTTTTCTCAAAGGCCCGTATGCACCCGCAACGGGCCTTTTTCTTTGGGCATCCAATTTCAAGCGTTGCGGGTTAACCCCACCAGTACCAGGAGAGACGACATGGCAGACAAACTCATCATTTTCGACACCACTTTGCGTGACGGTGAACAGTCCCCCGGGGCTTCCATGACCAAAGACGAGAAGCTGCGCATTGCGCGCCAGCTGGAGCGTCTGAAGGTGGACGTGATCGAAGCCGGGTTTGCTGCCAGCTCGAACTGTGATTTTGAGGCAGTGCAGGCGATTGCCAATGCCATCAAGGACTCGACCATTTGCTCGCTGTCCCGCGCCAATGACCGCGATATTTCCCGTGCTGCCGAGGCTCTCAGGGGTGCCAATTCAGCGCGCATTCACACCTTCATCGCCACGTCTCCGTTGCACATGGAGAAGAAGCTGCGCATGACTCCGGAGCAGGTGCTTGAGCAAGCCAAGCAATCGGTACGCTTTGCCCGCAATTTGGTGGCCGACATCGAGTTCAGCCCTGAGGATGGTTACCGCAGCGAGCCAGATTTTCTGTGCCGTGTGCTGGAGGCGGTCATCGCCGAGGGCGCAACCACCATCAACGTGCCCGATACGGTGGGCTACGCAATTCCTGAGCTGTACGGCAACTTCATCAAAACGCTGCGTGAGCGCATTCCCAATAGCGACAAGGCCATCTGGTCTGTGCATTGCCACAACGACTTGGGCATGGCTGTAGCCAACTCGCTGGCCGGCGTGATGATTGGTGGTGCGCGTCAGGTGGAATGCACCATCAACGGGCTGGGCGAACGCGCTGGTAATTGCTCGTTGGAAGAAGTGGTCATGGCCATCAAAACCCGTCGTGATTACTTCAACCTGGATTTGGCGATCGACACCCAGCACATCGTGGCGGCCAGCCGCATGGTCAGCCAGACGACTGGCTTCGTGGTGCAGCCCAACAAGGCGGTGGTCGGCGCCAACGCTTTTGCACACGCTTCTGGTATTCATCAGGACGGTGTGCTCAAGGCCCGTGACACCTATGAAATCATGCGTGCGGAAGACGTGGGCTGGAGCGCCAACAAGATCGTGCTGGGCAAGCTCAGTGGGCGTAACGCCTTTAAGCAACGCTTGCAGGAACTGGGCGTCAGTCTTGAGAGCGAGACGGAACTCAACACGGCGTTCACCCGCTTCAAAGAACTTGCTGATCGCAAGAGCGAGATCTTTGATGAGGACATTCTGGCCCTGGTGAGCGATGAGAGTGTTACCAGTGAGCGCGAGCAATATGGGTTTGTGTCGTTGGCCCAGCAAAGTGAAACTGGTGAGCAGCCACGTGCCCGCGTAGTTTTCACGGTAGATGGCGTGGAAGTGCGTGGAGAGTCTGTTGGCAACGGTCCTGTGGACGCATCTTTGAAGGCCATCGAGTCGCACGTCAAAAGTGGTGCCGAGATGGTGCTCTATTCTGTGAACGCCATCAGTGGCTCCACAGAGAGTCAAGGCGAAGTGACGGTGCGACTGCAAAACAGCGGCCGCGTCGTCAACGGCGTGGGTGCCGACCCTGACATCGTGGTGGCCTCTGCCAAAGCTTATCTCAGCGCGCTGAATAAATTACAAAGTAAAGCAGACAGAGTGGCCGCCCAAGGTTGAGTAAGCAATTTATAATTCAACCAATTTCGTTAAAAGTCGTGCAAGGTCTTGATCTTGCGCGACTTTTTTTGATTCTGTACACTGCCACACATTCCTTTACGTTTGGAGCACCTGGATGCAACATCGCTTTCGCACCGCAGTGAGCCGGATTGCCTCCATCTTGGGTCTTGTCATCGTCAGTTCCGCGCTCATTGCCCCTTCCGCGAATGCCGCAGAGCGCAAGCGAGCTACCGTCAAAAAGGTGGCACCTTCAGCCACCGCCTCCACCAAAAAAACTGCAGATCGCCGTGTGGCCGTGACCCTGCGTTCTTCTGATCGCCAGGCCAACGACCGCAGGCGCGCGAGTGCGAAAGCCGGAGTTCGCCCCGTCAAGGCTTCGGCTGTTTCGCGCGCTCCGGTGGTCCCGGCCAAGTTGTCATTTGGGCAGATGGCTGGGTTGCACGAGGTGTCTGATCCCCTGGATTTGAAGTCGAGCGTTGCTTTGGTCATTGACCAAGATACGCGTGAAGTGTTGCTGAGCAAGAACGATCATGCTGTTTTGCCGATTGCGTCCCTCACTAAACTGATGACAGGTCTCATCATCAGCGAGGCCAAGTTACCGATGGATGAACCCATCACCATCACCCAGGATGATGTAGACACAGAGAAGGGAAGCCGGTCCCGTTTGAGCGTGGGTACTACTCTGACCCGTGGCGAGATGCTCCACTTGGCGTTGATGTCCAGCGAGAATCGTGCGGCGCATGCCCTCGGACGTACTTACCCCGGCGGTCTGGCTACGTTCGTGAGCCTCATGAACGCGAAGGCTCGCATGCTTGGCATGACAGATACGCGTTATGTGGAACCGACTGGTTTATCAAGCCAGAACCAAGCCAGTGCACGTGACCTTGCCACTTTGGTGAATGTGGCACACGGGGACCCAGTGCTCCGGGAGTTGTCTACGTCGCCCAGCTATGAAGTGGCTGTAGGGCGCAAGACGCTGCAGTACAACAACACGAATGGTCTGGTGAAAAACCCTACTTGGGACATCGGTCTTCAGAAGACTGGTTACATCTCGGAAGCGGGTCGTTGCTTGGTGATGCAGGCTGAGGTTGCAGGGCGCAAGCTGATCATGGTTTTCCTGGACTCTGCGGGTAAGTTCAGCCGCCTGGGAGATGCAGAGCGGGTGAGAAACTGGGTTGAGTCAGCCCGCGCTTTTGGAGCGCCCAAGATGACGGCCCAAAAAGGAAGCCACGGCTCATAGCCGGCGCTTTTGAAGCCCAAGGCATCGAAGGTGCCCTGGGCTTTGCTATTTCAGGGGCTCGCTGTGCGGCCGGGCATGTATCCCAGTGCCAATGAAATTTCTTGCGCTGTGGCCTGAAGTTTTGGCAGCCAGCCTTCGTCCAGCCGATCCGCTGGTGCAGAAATCGAAAGGCCTGCCACCAGTTTGCCTTGGTCGTCATAAACGCCGGCGGCAATGCATCGAACACCCAATTCCAGCTCTTCGTTATCACGAGCAATGCCATATTGCCGGGCTTTTGCCAACTCGCGCTCCAACATGGGTAGTTGGGTGATGCTGTTGCGGGTGTGCCCGGCTAGCCCAGTACGGGTTGCGTAAGCGCGGACGCGTTGCGGGTCATCCAGCGCCAAAAACAATTTTCCGGTAGAGGTCAAGTGCAAAGGCGCTCTGCCGCCAATGGCGCGAACCACTTGCATACCAGATCGCTCACTGTAGGCCCGTTCGATGTAAACAATTTCGTCTCCCTGGCGCATGCTCAGGTTGACGGGTTGTTGGATGAGCTTGTGCAGGTTGCGCATAGGCACCAATGCAGCATCTCGCACGCTCAAGCGGGCTTTGACGAGATTGCCCAGCTCCAACAGGCGCATTCCTAGGCGATAGCTGCCAGATTCTGGTCGATCAACAAATCGACCGATGGTCAAGTCGTTCAGGATGCGGTGTGTGGTGGAGGGGTGCAGCCCTGTCTTTTCACTGATTTCCTTCAATGAGATGGCATCTTCGCGTGAGGCTAAGACATCTATCAGGGTGAACATCCGTTCAAGGACTTGTACGCTTGGTTTCGCGGGGATATCTGAATCTGTTTTTTTCATGGGCTATGACGCAGCACGTGCTGTTGCATCTTACCTTGTGAAATGTGATCCCGCCTTGCGTGCGTGTCAGCCAGATGCCTGTCGCTGCCAGCGCTGGTCTTCCAGGATTTCGCTGGGTTTGAAGCGGGCTTTGTAAGCCATCTTTGGGCTTTCTTGGATCCAATACCCCAAGTAAACATAAGGGAGGCTCAGTTTTCGTGCCTGTGCTACCTGCCAGAGCACGTTGTAAGTCCCGTAGCTTGAACGCTCATCTGGCTCAAAGAACGTGTAGACCGCCGAAATCCCGTCATCTAGCACATCGAGAATGGAGACCATTTTGAGTGTTCCCGGTATGCCGTCATGCCCAGGCTCTCGAAATTCCACCAATCGCGAATTGACTCGGCTTTGCAGCAGAAACTGCGTGTACTGGTCAATATTGTCCTGATCCATACCGCCACCAGGATGTCGGGCTTTTTGGTAGCGCTGGTACAGCTGATAGTGCTCGGGCAGGAAGCACAAACGCAAGATGTGGGCTTGCAGGTGCTGATGGCGTGCATGCGCCCTCAGCTGACTGCGGTCAGGCAAGAACTCATCAGCAACGATGCGCAATGGCTTGCAGGCTTGGCAGCTATCGCAATATGGGCGGTAAGTGAACATGCCACTGCGCCTGAATCCCTTGTTCACCAAGTCCGAATAAACGGAATTCTGAATAAGGTGGCTGGGGGTCGCTACTTGTGAGCGTGCCACCCTGTCTGGCAGGTAGCTGCAGGGGTAGGGCGCCGTAGCGTAGTACTGCAGCGTGTGCAGTGGCAGTTCATTGAGTTGCGTCATGCCTTGTGAGTCAGCGGGGCAGTAACTGCGACCAGTATACGGATTCAAAAACCCAGAGAGGGTCCGGTTCGCTTGAAAGGGCCTGGATGTCAGCAACGAATGTTTTGCGTGGTATTTCTGCTGCGCCCAAGGATGCCAGGTGTCTGGTGTTTTGTTGACAGTCGATCCAAGGCACGCCCTGCGCTTTTGCCATGCACACCAATGCAGCCAGTGCAATTTTCGAGGCGTCTGTCGCATGTGCAAACATGGATTCGCCGAACACCGCCTTGCCCAGGGATACGAAGTAAAGACCTCCGACTAACTTGTCATCGACCCAGGTTTCCACGCTGTGCGCTACGCCCAGTGCATGAAGTTGTTCGTATGCCTCCACCATGGATGGAACGATCCACGTACCGTTTTGACCTTTCCTACTCTGGGTGGCACAAGTTCGGATCACCCGTGAGAACGCTTTGTCTACAGTGATTGAGCACGCTGGCGAATTTTGGAATTTTTTGAGAGTCTTGCGCAACGATGGGTGTAGCTTGAACTGGTTCACCTGGAGCACCATCCGTGGGTCTGGAGCCCACCAGAGTATGGGCTGACCATCGCTAAACCAGGGGAAAGTGCCTTGAGCGTAGGCACGACACAAAGTCTCGGTATCGAGTGAACCCCCTGCGGCCAGTAGTCCCGGCGCCGGTGTATCAAGTCCCCATGCGGATTCAGGTGTGGGGAATGGGTCCCCAGGGGCGAGCCAAGGCAGTGCGACGTCCATAGGTGATGCAGATAGAAATTTCCAGCGATCGGTTTAAGGATGAATAAGCTAGCGTTTTTTTAGGTGGAGTGGGCCATGATTCCGTATTTGTCGTCTGCATGGATGTTCGGGCAAAAAAAAACCCTGCACTGTGCAGTGCAGGGTTTTTAATTGGCTCCTCGACCTGGGCTCGAACCAGGGACCTACGGATTAACAGTC